>CAZAJU010000025.1:0-24254 GCA_964485455.1 uncultured Tissierella sp. | reverse complement strand
GTCCAAGTCCGTATCATGGATACCCAGCTGCACTTAATATTGACGTAGCTGGTCATGAAGGTGATGTTCAATTCATGTTAGACTCCATAGATGAGAAAATAACAGCAGCTGGACAACAAGATAGAATGTCTACATGGGCTGTTCCAGTTAATATGCTTATGGTTGAAGCTGGAGTTGATTACGCTATAGAATTCCTTGAAGGAAGAACTAATGGAACACTTGACGAAGCAGTTCTTAGCCAAATTACTAATAGAATTGCAGGTGGAGAAGGTAAGGCTCAATTGACTAAGTATAATGAAAATGGTGTTGAGCTAGACAACTACTTTATGCTTCTTTGCGATTTCTATGATTTTGGTGCATAACCGGCTGATTTAGAGGAAATGACCGCCGGCTTGCTTTGCAAGCCGGCGGCATTTTATGTATTAAAGATTAAATGACAACAAAGTATAAGATAGGAGGGATTAAATTGGAAACCCCATATCTTTTGAATATGGACAACATATCTAAGGAGTATTTTGGAAATCGTGTTCTTAAAAATGTAAATCTAAAAGTTAAACCAGGTGAGATTCATGCCTTAATGGGAGAAAATGGAGCTGGAAAATCAACCCTTATGAACATTCTGTTTGGGATGCCCGTTATACATACTACTGGGGGCTTTGAAGGCACAGTAGAAATTGATGGAGAGAAGGTAGTTATAGATGCTCCACATAATGCCATGAATTTTGGTATAGGAATGGTTCATCAGGAATTTATGTTAATCCCTGGATTTACGATAACTGAGAATATTAAGATCGGGAGGGAGATTGCAAACCCTACCCTATTAAGTAGGATATTTGGGAAGGATCTTGAAACCCTTGACACTGAACAGATGAGAAAGGATGCAAAAAAAGCTCTATCAGATATAGGATTAAATATAGAGGAATATACAAGGGTTGCAGGTCTACCTATTGGTTATATGCAGTTTATTGAGATTGCAAGAGAAATTGATAAGCATGGAATTAAACTATTGGTATTTGATGAGCCTACTGCAGTTCTAACTGAAAGTGAAGCAGAAAGACTGCTCCAAATAATGAAGGAAATTTCCTCTAGAGGTATAGCTATTATATTTATTACCCATAGACTGGATGAGGTAATGGCTGTAGCAGATAGCCTTACAATACTACGTGATGGAGAGTTTGTAGTTAGAAAAGAGGTAAAAGATTCATCTGTTGTTGAAATTGCTGAGCTAATGATTGGACGAAAGGTTGAAAAGCTAGTAGATGATATGGAGGACAATAGAGTTCTTAAAGATGATGAAATTGCTCTTTCCATAAGAAACTTCCATGTTAATATGCCTGGCGAAATGGTAAAGGGAATTGACCTTGATATAAGAAAAGGTGAAATTTTTGGAATTGGTGGGCTTGCAGGTCAAGGCAAGATTGGAATTCCTAATGGCATCATGGGTCTTTATGAATCCCAGGGCGTTGTAAAGGTATTCGGTAAAGAACTTGACCTAAAGCTGTTAGGAAATGCATTAGATAATGGGATAGCAAGTGTTTCAGAGGATAGACGTGGAGTGGGGTTGCTTCTTGAGGAACCTATTGATGAGAATATAGCTTTTACTGCTATGCAAATCAAAGAAGATTTTCTTAAAAAAATTGGACCTATGAAGCTTTATGATAAGAAGAAGGCAAAAGAGCATGCTCTTAAAATGATTGAGCTTTTAGATATAAGATGCACTGGTCCTAGCCAGGCTGTTGGAAGCCTTTCAGGTGGAAATCAGCAAAAGGTTTGTTTAGCAAGAGCAATTACCTTAGAGCCTGATATTCTCATGGTATCTGAGCCTACAAGAGGAATAGATATAGGAGCAAAGAAGTTGGTACTTGAATATCTAGTTAAGCTAAACCGAGAAACTGGACTGACTATTATTATGGTGAGTTCAGAGTTGGTAGAATTAAGGTCTCTTTGTGACAGAATCGCAATAGTTTCTGGTGGAAAGATAGCGACTATACTATCACCGGATGCACCTGATGCTGAATTTGGTTTGGCAATGGCAGGAACGATGAAAGAAGGTGCGAAAAATGCGTGATAGATTGTCCAATGCTTATAATAATATAGGCCTTCCTAGAATAATAATTATGAGCTTCTTTTTATTAATGCTCGTAGCTGCAGCGCCTCTTGGATTAAGTGTTCCCAGTTTATTAGGGGATTCTATCCGTAGATGGGCTATGTATGGAATTTTAGTACTAGCAATGGTTCCTGCAGTACAATGTGGAATAGGTCTTAATTTTGGAATATCCTTAGGTATTGTAGCAGGACTATTAGGAACTACATTAAGTATTGAGTTAAGAATAGCTAACCCATGGATTTCTATTCTAGTAGCAATGCTTATTGCTGTAGTTCTTGGTGCTATAATAGGAATCGGATATGGATTAGTTCTTAATAAGGTTAAAGGCTCTGAAATGACTGTATCAACATATGTTGGTTTCTCAGCAATTGCTTTTATGAATATGATTTGGCTTGCATTACCATTTAAAAATGGTGAATTGATTTGGCCTATTGGACAGCAAGGTATGAGGAATACCATAAGTCTTGAATCAAGCTTTGGAGGGGTATTTAATGATTTTCTTGATTTTCAAATAGGAGAATTACATATACCAACAGGGCTCATTTTATTCTTCTTACTAATATGCTTTTTAGTATATCTATTCATGAGAAGCAAAGTAGGTATGGCAATGAGTGCAGCAGGTTCAAATCCTCAATTTACAAAGGCATCAGGAATCAATGTAGATAATATGAGAATATTAGGCACAGCTATTTCTACTGCACTTGCTGCTATGGGAATCATAGTATATGCTCAGAGTTATGGCTTCCTACAACTATACAATGCACCTTTGATGATGGGATTCCATTCAGTTGCAGCTGTGCTTATAGGTGGTGCAAGTATTAATAAAGCAAAAATTTCTCATGTAATCCTAGGAGCATTTTTATTCCAAGGCATACTTGCAGTAGCTTTGCCTGTAGCAAATAAGATATTGCCAGAAGGTAATCTATCAGAGGTATTAAGAATAATTATTTCAAATGGAATTATTCTATATGCTCTTTCTAAAACGAAAGGAGGCAATAAATAATGAATAATTTAAGAAATAAGGTACTTAATACTATAAGTGAAAATAAAGTAGTAATTCTCTTTATAATATTGTGTTTTGGTGGAATAGTGGCATCGGGTAACCCTCTTACATTCGTAGCAGCTGAAGTGTTTACACGTATAGGTAGAAATGGATTTACTGTTCTTGCACTATTAATACCTGTATTAGCAGGCATGGGACTTAACTTTGGTATTACCATCGGTGCTGTTGCAGCCCAAATCGCAATGTTTTGGATTATTTACTGGGGATTTACAGGTATTCAAGGATTCTTGTTAAGTGTATTATTGGCGACTCCAATTGCTTTTCTCTTTGGACTACTTGTAGGAAAGTTATTTAATAAGATGAAAGGGTCTGAAATGATTGCAGGTATGGTATTAGGATACTTTGCAGATGGACTCTATCAACTTTTCTTCCTTTATATCATTGGTGGGGTAATTCCTGTAAGTAATGATAGACTTATAATCACAGGGGGTATAGGAGTTAAGAATACCATAGACTTAACTGGAAATTTAAAGTATGCACTAGATACTGTATCCATGCTTACACTAATAGAAATATTATTTTATATAGCAATAGGAATTTCAGTATTTAGAATTATATTTAATAGAGTTAAGAAGACAGGTATACCATTATCAAAGGATTTTAATATTTTAATTGGAGCTTTCGCAATATATGGCTTAACCTATATACCTATGGTTGAAAAGTTCTTATCTACTGACAGATTGCTTTTACTTCATGGTATAACCATAGCATTAGCATTGTTGGGCCTAGCTCAAGTATGGAAAATTATTAATCATAAAATTATTAAGAAGGATGAAGAATTCAATATAAAAAGTCAATTGATCAACATCTTAATAGTAGGAGTTTTTTATGGACTCACCTATATTAAAGCAATAGAAGAAGTACTGATGTATGTTTATATTCCTGTAACTACTTATCTTTGTATAGTTGCTATCTGTATCTTTAACAATATGTTATTAAAGACCAGAATAGGACAAAATATGAGAACCGTTGGACAAAGCCGCGTAGTTGCCAATTCAGCTGGAATAAATGTGGATAAGACAAGAATAATAGCTATGATAATCTCAACCATATTGGCATGCTGGGGACAACTTATTTACTTACAAAACATAGGTACATTCTCAACCTATGGTGCTCATACCCAGGTAGGATTATTTGCCATTGCAGCCCTTTTAGTAGGTGGAGCATCTGTACAAAAGGCTACAAACAAACAAGCTATTATTGGTGTAATACTGTTCCACACTTTGTTTACAGTAGCACCACAAGCAGGAAAACAGCTTCTAAATAACGCGCAGCTTGGAGAATACTTCAGAGTATTCGTAGCATATGGAGTTATAGCAGTTTCCCTTGCAATGCATGCATGGAAAACAACTATAAAACCAACAATAAAAGAAAACAAAGTGAAACCGGCTAAAACTTCATAAAAATCAAATAATCACCGGGATATTTAATTAGTTCCCGGTGATTTCATATTTATAGCTGCTAAGGGCTAGAAGGGTTAGGGCAGGAGTATAGAAAATCCATATTAGATTCGAAGATATGGTTTTGATTAGACTTTTGGGCAATATTAAGGATAATCCTACATTTATATCACAGAGTACGAAGAAGATCATTCCTAAGGCTATCATTATGGAGTTTATATTGGGAAACAGTCTTAACAAATAGTTTGCTATGGCAGCCCACAGAGACAATGAAATCATAAGGCTGTATAGCAGCATTGTAAATAAAAGCATATCATCCTCCAAATACATATTAATTAAATTTAAAAGAATAAGTAAAAAGAAAGTGGTCACAAGTATAGTGTTGATAAATAAGCTTTTTCTAAGATGGTGATCTCCTTCGGATTTTATTTTTTCTCTCATTCCATAGGAATTCCTAAATATAAGCAATAGCTGTACAAAAGAGAAAAATAAAATTCCAACGACTGGAGTATTAAATAAAATTAATGCAGCGTCCGCAACTATTATTAAAGCAAATATTACTCTCATCAATTTAATATCCCTATAGTCTAAGTAGTCCTTTCCTGCAATAAAAACCAATAGACTTGTTAAGAAAACTATAATTGCCTTGAAAGTATATGAATATAAAGCTAGATCTCTTTCATTGGTTTTACTGATTAAAGATTTCCAATCCACAATAATAAATCCTATGCTTGCTAAAGCTATAAAAGATAAAATTATTGATAAATATTTCTTCTTCTTTTGCCTCATTGTATCACCAGCTTTTTAAATAATAATATACCCATTTAGCTTAATCTTAGTAGCTGATATAGTTCAAGAATATGTAAAAACAGTAGATTTTAATGATAATATATAATAAACTAGATTTAAGATACTTTTCTGGGAGGTAATATAATGCATAGCTTTATGAATGATTATAGTGAAGGAGCTCATCCAAGAATATTGGAGCTTTTAAGTAAATCTAATCTTGAAATAAATGCTGGTTACGGTATGGATATTCATAGTGATATAGCAAAAAAATATATAATGAGGGAATTAGGAAGAGAAGATGTGGATATTCATTTTATCTCAGCAGGTACTCTTACTAATATGCTAACTATATCTTCATTACTAAAGCCACACCAGGCAGTTATATCTGCGGACTCAGGTCATATCAATGTTCATGAAACCGGGGCTGTTGAGGCTTCTGGTCATAAGGTAATAGCAGTACCGACTGTAGATGGGAAGCTAAGGGTAAAGGATATTGAGAAGGTTTTAAAATTTCATATAAATGAGCACATGGTTCAACCTAAGATGGTATATATCTCCAACACAACAGAATTAGGAACTGTTTATACAAAAGAGGAATTGGAGGACATCAGTAAATATACACGAGAAAATAACCTGATATTATTTATGGATGGAGCAAGATTAGCCTCTGCCCTCACATGTAGATCAAATAATTTAACCCTTAAGGATATTGTAAATCTTGTAGATGTTTTTTACATCGGTGGAACTAAAAATGGAGCATTATTGGGTGAAGCCCTGGTATTAGTAAAGGATGAGCTTAAGGAAGACTTTAGGTTCTTGATAAAAAATAGAGGAGCAATGATGGCAAAAGGTTTTGTTCTAGGGATTCAATTCGAGGCGTTATTCCAAGACGAACTCTACTACGAACTAGGGAAACATGCTAATATTATGGCTGAACAGCTTACAAAGATTATTAAGGATAAGGGGTATAAATTCTTAATAGAACCTTATTCTAATCAACTTTTTCCTATATTACCAAATAAGGACTTAAAAAAGTTAGAGGCTGAGTTTGTATTTTCAGTTCACGAGGTAGTGGATGAGGAGAATACAGCTATAAGACTGGTAACATCCTGGGCGACAGAACAGGAAAGTGTAGATGCATTTAAAAAAATCGTAACCAATATGTAACGATAAATATTTAATAAAAGGGTATAATTAAATCACTGACCATAGTATTTTTAACAAAATTGAAGAACAACTTTATCTGGGTATATTTTAGGAGGGAAAGTATGAAAAGATTAGTAATATTCATTCTAATGATTTCCTTGATAGGAAGTGGTATTCTGCCATCTTGGGCTGAAGAATTAACGGAAGATGTTATTACGCTTCATATAGCAAGTCCCCTGATTTTACATGGTGAAGAGGTTTTTACTCTTGATTCCAATAACCCTAATGTGGTCCCTGTAATCCATAAAGATAGAACCTTGGTTCCTTTAAGGGCAATTAGTGAGCACTTTGGTGCAGAGGTAAACTATGATGGGTTTAAAAGAGAAGCTATTATAAAATTCAGTGGTAAGACCTACTTTTTTCCTATAGGCAAAAGCTACTATAGAATCGAGGAAGCAGGAAAAACTGAAAATAGTTACTTTGATACTGAAACTTTAATAATGGAAGATAGAACTATGGTACCTTTAAGGGTAATAAGTGAGAATATCTTAAAGAAACAAGTAGGTTATAATGATAGAGTTATAACTATTGGTTCATCCAAGGTAACTCTAGATTCCAATATGCTTAGTCAGATTAAGAGTAAGATAGGACAAGCATTAAAGCTTTCGTCAAAAGCTGAATTATTAAATATAATTGAGAATTTTCAAAGAAATGGTATAAATAAGGAAGCAATACCTGTACCAAGTGAAATGGGAGAAATATCCCAAATGGAATCAGTAAGGGATGGTTCTAATTCCGATGATTTTTCTACTACCAATGAACAGGTTGAGGGAGTAAACGAGGCAGATATAATCAAAAATGATGAGGAATTCATCTATATAGCTACTGGTAGAGTTATTAAAATCTACAGGGCTAATAATGGAAATCCTGTGCTTGTTGATGAAATCAAAATGATAGTGGATGAAAAAAGTGGTGAATATACCCAATTTACTGAGATTTATATAGATGAAGGAAGGCTTGTAGTTTTAGGTGTAAAGAATAGATTCAACAATTGGATTAAACCTATTCCTGAAAATACTGTAGTACCAGGTATAGAACCTATTATGGATTCGAGGATTGGAATACTACCAATTGGGAATTCCTACACCTATGCAGGAGTTTATTCTATAGATTCAAATGGAAAGGCTAATCTATTGAAGGAACTTGAAATAGAGGGAAATATTCTATCCAGCAGAAAGAAAGATGATATAGTTTATCTTATGATAAATAGGGATATGAATTATTATGGAATAGATAATGGAGTAGTTCCAATGTTTAGGGACTCAGCTACAGGTAGTGGATTTAAGGAGCTGGGAATTGATAAAATAATGTATTATCCTGGGAAATATAATCAAAACTATTTTCTAGTAGCGGCATTTGATATTAAAAACTATTCAACTCCAGCTACAATAGAAGCTTTATTTGGAAGTGGAAATCAAGCATATATGAGTAATAATGCCTTATATATTGCAGGTCAAGATTATAACACTATTTGGGGTACTATTACTAATATCTCTAAATTCACAATCGATGGCTTAAAGATTGGATATGCTGGTGGGGGAATGGTAGAGGGTTCAATCCTTAATCAATTCTCCATGGATGAATACAACGGAAATCTTCGCGTTGCAACCACCAACTGGCAGAGTGAAAGCATAAACACATTATATATATTGGATAAAAATTTAAATGAAATAGGTATAGTTAAGAATTTGGCGCCAGGAGAAACCATATATTCTGCCAGGTTTATTAAGGATAAGGCATATATAGTAACCTTTAGACAAGTAGACCCTCTATTTGTAATAGATTTAAAGGATCCATCATTACCTAAGGTTGTGGGAGAACTTAAGATTCCAGGCTTCTCAAATTATCTCCATCCTATTACCGATGATTTATTATTGGGCATAGGAAAAGATATTGATGAAAAAACTGGAATGCAAAATGGGATTAAGCTATCTGTTTTTGATGTTTCAAATAGTTCAAGACCAAGGGAGATTAATAGCTTGGTTCTTGGAAGCAGTGGAAGCTATGCAGAAGTATTGAATAATCATAAAGCCTTAATGCTAAATCTTAAGGATGGTATGATTGGTTTTACAGCCCAGCTTTCAAATATTTCAGGGGATTATGAAAAGGAATATTTCAATGGAGCACTGATTTTAGAAGTCAAAGAGAATGGCTATATAAATGTACTTCAGCAGATTCCAAGTGGCGGGTTATATCCTTCTTATGTAAATAGACTCATATATATTGGAGATTTTCTATATTATTTACAGGATGATATAATTAGGGCATTTAATATAGATACATTCCAGGAAATTAATCAGTAAGATTATGATATATATATTTATCAGGTAATAATTTATAATTTGTTCATATATAATTAATAAAGAGTTCATAAAAATTGTTTAGAATAACCGATGAAGATAATTAGAAATTTTTAATAGGAATTGCTTTCAAAGACTATAACAAGATGAAATGTCCCCCGCTTCTATAAGCAACTGGGGTTCATTATTCTACAAAAGGTGGGTGCCTAAACGATGCAAGCATCGTTGCTGCGATTTGATGTCTTGTTTTACAAGACTGTTTATGCCTAAATCACTAACCTTGTTTCAGCGGTGTTTGAGTTGCCTGCAAGCAGTTTCATCGATGCTTAAATAATTTATCTAAATTGAAAGAGGAGCAAAAATGAGAATTGGATTATTTACAGATACCTATTATCCTCAGATAAATGGGGTAGCAACTTCAGTATTGATGTTGAAGGAAAATCTAGAAAAGCTTGGACATAAGGTATATGTCTTTACTACAACGGACCCTAAGGCAAGTAAGAATGAAAGAGGTGTATTTAGGGTAAAGAGTTTGCCATTTAAAAGTTCACGACGAATAGGAATGGTATACCATCCTAAACTTGCAAAAAGAATTAAAAAACTAGGTTTAGATATAATTCATACCCATACTGAATTTTCACTTGGAATTTTCGGTCGTTCTATGGCTAGATATCTAAATATACCTCATATTCATACTTATCATACTATTTATGAGGATTATACACACTATTTTGTGAAATTTGGACCATTAGATACTATAGCAAAATCAGCTGCAAGAAAGTTAAGTGAAAATTTCTGTAATTCCGCTGATATGGTGGTTGTTCCAACTGATAAGGTAAAAGACCTTTTATATTCTTATAATGTGATTAAGAAAATCGTAACGGTTCCATCAGGAATTAGCTTGGACAAGTATTCTAGACAAAAGTATAGTGTAGAGGATATTGAGAATGCTAAAAAACAAATAGGCCTAAAACCTGATGAAAAGGTGATTCTATATCTTGGAAGATTGTCTGAGGAGAAGCACATCCATGAGGTAATGAACAATCTGAGTTCTTATCTCAATAAAAGATTAAATACTAAGTTTGTAATTGTTGGAGATGGACCTGACAGGGAAAATCTTCAGGAGTTAGCAGAAAAACTTAAGATAAATCAAAATACCATATTTACAGGTGAGAGACCATGGGATGTTATTGGATTATATTATCAGATAGGGGATGTTTTTGTTAGTGCATCACAAAGCGAAACCCAAGGGCTCACTTACATTGAAGCTCTTGCTTCAGGACTTCCAGTTGTTGCAAGGAAGGATAGATGTCTAGATGGTGTAGTTATAAATGACTATAACGGGTATACCTATGACACTAAAGAGGAATTTATCGGATTTATCGATAGTTTATTAATAGATGATAGTAAAAGACATAAATTGTCAATTAATGCAATAAGCTCAACAGATAAATTTTCAGCTATGAGATTTGCTGAATCTATAGAAGAGCAATATGAGTATTTATTAGATACAATAAGCTCAATTGTTAAGGTTTCATAGTTTATTTGTTCCTTTATTATTGTTGTATCTAAAACAACTTAGATAAATAATGAGGTCAAAAATTAATCTTTAGAAAGGAGTCCAAATGAATATTGCATTTTTCTTAACACCAAAAAGAAATATAGTTTACCTTACTACTGATGAAACCATGGCCCAAGTTCTTGAAAAAATGGAGTCTAATACCTATACAGCCCTACCTTTACTGGATAACGATGGAAAATATGTAGGGACAATAACTGAAGGTGACCTCTTGTGGAAGTTAAAAAATACCCCTGGATTACAAATTGAAGATACCAGCGCCATATCAATAGAAGACGTCCATAGATATACCAATAGTAAGACAGTCTCTATTAATTCAAATATTGATGATTTAATAAATCTAGCTAAGAGTCAAAATTTCGTTCCAGTTGTAGATGATGAAGGAACATTTATAGGAATTATTAAAAGAAGTGATATAATTAACTATTGTTCTGATGCCCTTTTTAAATGTAAAGGTGAAAAAAACAGATTTAAATCAATTGCTTCCGATAATCATTTATCTATTTTGGGATATTAAATTCTAGTAAGCAAGGTCTATATTTATATCTGCATTAAAAGAAACCCTATTGGAACATATACTTGTTTAAAAGAAGAGAAAGAAAGGCTAAGAGGCTTGATGAAGTAACATCAAGCCTTTAAAAATATTGAGTTTTTTAGTAATCTTTCTTCTAGCTCTCAAATATACATAACAAGGAAGGAGGATTGTAATGACTATTTATAAGGTTTTATTATTAACTGCAACAATTATAGCATCCCTACCTACAAACAATAGCAGTACTGTATATTATAATCAGGTAAAAGAAGTACAAGAATTATATTCTAATAAAAATTCGGATTATATATATGAAGAAAACATAGAAAAAGAACCAAATCTGGAGGAACCCGAAATTGAAGAACCATCTATTGTAAATCCCCCAATTGATACACCAGTTGACACACAGAATATAGAGGCTCCATTGGAATATTCTCCTATAGATCAAAATCAAATTTCTAAAGATATTAATCTGTTTAAAAATTATAAGCTTAGTTTAATGCAGGATATCTATAGTGAAGATGTTTTAAAGCTAAAAAAGTTTATGCATATAAAGGGATATACAGATATGCCTTACGGTTATAATTTTGATTCCATTCTAAAGGAAGCTGTTATTAGGTATCAAAAAGATAACGGTCTAGTGGCAGATGGAATCGTTGGTGCTGCAACATTTAATAAGATAAATGAAGATATGATATTAAATGGGATAAATATTAGTGAAAGAAAGCCATATTTCTCATCTCAAGTTCCTAAGGGGCAATGGATATTTATCAATAAGAGCAGCAATACCCTATATTTTCTAAATAGTCAGGAAGTAAAGGGTAAGTATAATGTTGCCACAGGAAAAACTCAACTCGATACCCCAGAGGGTAAGTTTTCAATAGCTGTGAAGGTTGTAAATCCAGCATGGGGAGGAGCAGGTAAATACGAACCTGTTAAAGGTGGAGAACCTAATAATCCCCTAGGTAAGAGATGGATGGGATTGAATATAGGTGATGGAGGTCAGTATGGAATACATGGGAATGCAGCCTATTACAGTATAGGTAGATATATTTCCATGGGCTGTATTAGAATGTATAATGAAGATGTAGAATATCTATTTGATATGGTAAATAGAGGAGCTCCAGTATGGATTGGCAGCGAGCATAAGCTTCAAGAGTTTGGAATAACTTTTCAGTAATTTCTATCCAGTAAAAACGAGGTGAATAAAAATCCACCTCGTTATAAGTTTTCTAGATAGGATAAGGCATCGAATACCATATCTTCATCAATTTTATATGGGATTTTCTTCATATCTGGTCCTTTTACGGTTTCAATAAGTACCTTTGAAAGAGACTCTTTGTTAAGCTCTACCTCGATATCCATAAGTTTTGTAGGACATCCAATGTCCTTTAAGAAGCTTCTTACCTTTAATACTTCATCGAAATTCTTATCTATTGCAAGCTGAACCAGAATTCCAAAGGATACAACATCGCCATGGAGATACTTCTCTTCAATATGAGGAAGAGTTGTAAGTCCATAGAATAAGGAATGAGCTACTGCACCATTATAATCCTCATCTACCAATATGGAAACTAGGCCTGTATTCACAATTATAGCAAGGATTATTTGCTCCAAGGATTCCGTTATTTTATTGTCTTTACAGTCTTTAAGAGCTTTTCTTCCATGTTCAAACAATGGCTCTGCACACATATGGCTAATGGTTCTTCCAAGACCATTAGTATAGTTTAAGCTATCTCCTCTAGTGGCAAAGCTGCATTCATAGTACTTAGCCAAGGTATCCCCCATACCTGCACGGAAATACTCTACACTTGCATTTGCAATAATTTCACTGTTTATGAAACAGCATATTGGAGGAGCATCAAAGTGAATAAATCTAGAAAACTTATGATTCATATGATATACTACCGATAATCTACTGGTTCCTGCACAAGTTGAAGCTATAGTTGGTATGGTGATTATTGGAAGACCTAATTTATTTGCAACAGCCTTTGCCGTATCTATAGCCTTTCCTCCACCTACCCCAGCAATGATTTCAGCGCCATTTGCTTCCAACTTCTTTATCAAGGATTCTATATTTTCATCACTACATTCCCCGCCATACCATAAAGGTTCCAAGAGCTTGATCCCAGAATTGTCTAGAGCTTTCTCTAAGGCATTTATACTAGATTCAATCCCCGTCTTACCACCAATTATTTGAAGATTTTTACCATAGTGCATTATAGCTGAAGGTATAGCATTAAAGGCATCCTGACCAATTACGTATTTAGGTAAAGTAACTATTTCCAAATTAACACTCCTCATAGTAAACTAAGTTTTTAAAATTTTTACTTATTTCATTTAATTATAGTTTAAAATAATATTAAAATCAACGAAACATAGCCAATATAATGTATAATAAAGTAAATGCAGATTATTAAGCTTTTGACTTAAAGTAAGAAGAAAATTGAAGGAGCTAAAGGATAAATATGGATATAAAGATATTTCATACTGCAGATTTACATATAGGAATGAAGTTTAAGGGATATCCTGATGATATCAGGGATTTATTACAAGAAGGAAGAATAAATGCATTAAAGAATATGGTTTATTTGGCTAATGAAGAAAAAGCCAATTTATTAGTTATAGCTGGAGATCTATTTGATAGAATTATTGGAATAGATAAAAGAAGTATAAAAAATGTTGCAGAATCCCTAGAGGAATTCAACGGGGAGTGCATTATCATCATGCCTGGAAACCATGATTATGATAATGATATGGTTGAGTTGTGGAATGCTTTCAATAATATAGCTTCAGATAAAATTTTGTGTGTAAATAAAGAAAAACCTTATTCTCTTAGAGATTACGGACTTGAAATAGTTATTTACCCTGCACCTTGTCATAAAAAACATTCTAACACTAATAATATAGGATGGATCAAAGATGAAATTCTTGATGAATCTCAATTGAACATAGGTATTGGGCATGGTGCTCTTGGTGGAGTTTCACCGGATCTAGATAACAATTACTATAATATGAGTATGGATGAGCTTCATAGCATTCCTTTGGATTTATGGCTACTTGGGCACACACATATAACATATCCATTTCAAGCTGAAGTTTTTGGCGATAAAATATATAATCCAGGAACTCCTGAGCCGGATGGACTAGATTGTACACATGAAGGACATGCTTGGTTGATAACTGTTTCAGATAAAAAGAAGGTAAGTGCAAGAAGAATTATTACTGGAACCTATAAATTTAAGGATATTACCTATGAGATAAAGGATATTGAGGATTTAGACAGGATGAACAAGGAAGTAACTTCTCATAATCCAAATAAATCGGTAGTTCGTATAAATCTAAAAGGTAGGGTAAATCAAGAGGTCTACCAATATAGGCAAGCTATTTATAGGTCTATAGAGAAAGAAGTTTTATATCTTTTAATAGAGGATGACGATTTAAAAATTCAGATTACAAGCGATAAAATCCATCAGGAATTTTTAGATAGGTCATTTCCGCAAAAGCTATTATTGTCTCTTTCTGATGATGAGGATACTCTTCAAATGGCCTATGAATTGATTATGGAGGTAAGACAATGATTATAAAAAAATACACCTGTAAGAGATTCGCTGGTATTAAGGATCAAGAAATAGATTTTGAAGATGGTTTGAATGTGGTTCTAGGAGCCAATGAAGCAGGAAAGAGCACTATAGTAGAAGGAATTCACTCAGTATTGTTTAAACCCAGCAAAATTGGGAGGAGAGCTTCAGAAGATATCAATTTTAGAAGTCGTTTTATGCCCGTTTCATCAGGGGATTCCATTGATGGAGAGGTTACACTTTACCATATAGATGGAGAGTATAGAATCAAGAAACAGTGGGGAACTGATGCTTTATCTCAGCTCGTAACTCCGAATTTAGATATTATTAAAAGTGAAGATTCTATTAAAGATATACTTAAGGAGATACTTTCTTTTGGAGAAAGTACTTATAGTAATATATTCTTTTCAAAACAGAGTAGTTTAAAAGATGCGATTCAAGATATTATCCACAATAAGGAGATAACCAGTGAGATTAGTTCCCTTCTAAGGAAGGCTATAATGGAGCTGGATGGTGTTTCTCTTGAAAAACTTGAAGAAATTATAGATTTAAAGCTAAATGACCTATATAGTCACTGGGATATTGATAAGAATTACCCTGAGAATAACAGGGGAATAAGTAATCCATATAAGGTTGGAGTAGGAAAAATTTTAGAAAGCTTTTATAGGAAAGAATCCTTAAAGATTGAGATAGATAGAGCAAATGAAAGCGAAAAGAATTACAATGAAATTTGTAATAAGCTTAAAACCACTGAGTCTAGAATTATTCAACTCAAAGAGAAGAAGGAGCAGATGGAGAAGCTAGAGAATGATGTTACACAGAGGCTTATACTGGAACCCCAGATTCAAAAGCTAGATTCGGATATGGAAATGTTAAAGAAGGTTAGTATAGAATGGCCTAAAAATCAACAGAGACTTGAGCAGATAGATGAAGAGCTTATTTCTCTTACAGAGGAACTCAAGAAACTGGAGGAAGAGAAGGATAAAGCAAAGTCCTTAGTAGAGAAAAAAGAGTTGACCCATAATCTTACTAGGGCAAAAGAGCTGAAGGCTAAGCTAGATAAGGCCCAGAATGAAATCCATAGTATTAGGGAAGTTACAAAGGACCATATTAAAGAGCTTGATGATAATCATTCAAATATGCTAAAGACAGAGGCTATGCTAAATGCCGGTGTAATAATAGGGCAGTTTAATTATTTTAATGGGGAAAATAAGCTATTTATTACTAAGGGATTTGATGATACTGTTCAGCTTGAAGAGGGAAAAGTTTTTCGTGGTGATGGATATGTAAAGCTGGAAGCTGAGGGATTATTTGAGCTAGAAATAAAATCTGGTGATATGGATTTTAAAGAGCTTAGGACCAAATTTAATAAGCATAAAATGAGTATTGAAAAGCTCCTTAAGGAACTTGAGGTAGAAGATATTGAAGAAGCTAAGCTAAATAGGGAAAAACTTGAAGACCTTAAAAAATCAGCAGAGATTTTTAAAACTCAGTTCTCTGAAATATTAGGAGAGTTTAGCATAGAACAGATAGAAGAAAGGATAAAAGAAATTGGAGAACTTGGAGATATCAGGGAGTCCGAGGTCATTGATGCAGAAGTAAACCTATTGAATAAAAAGTATCTTGAGCTTATGTCTGATAAAAAGGTGCTACAGAGTAATATTGAAAAATGGACTGAAACCTATGGTGATTTAGATGGACTATTTGATAGAACCATAAATATAAAAATGGAACAAAGAGCAGTACAGGAAAGTCTTAATAAGTTAAAACTTCTACCTGAAGAGTATGATTCAGCAGAAGATTTTAGAAATATTCTTTCCTTCACAAGAAATGAATATGATAGTCTTCAAAATTCTCTTTCTGAATTAAAGAGGCTTCATTTTGAAGCTGAAAATAATCTACCTGAGTTGAGCTTTGAAGAGCTTTCAGAGGAGTTGAAGCTAGAGGAAGCCTTATTTAACAAGAGGCTTCAAGAAGGAAAGAGGCTTTTAAAGATAAAGGAAACCTATATGAAGACAAAAGCTAGTATGGATGAATCTTCCTTTGTCCCTGTGGTCCATACTTTTTCCAGATACCTAATCGTTTTAACAAATGGTAACTATAGGGAATCAAATATTGATAATGAATTTAACATAAGGCTTGAGAAGGAAAACAAGAATGTAATTCCCCTTAGTCTATTATCCTCTGGGACCTATGATTCAGTAGCATTAGCATTAAGGCTTTCTATACTTGAGTATATTCTTGATGGTAGAAAGGGATTTTTAATTCTTGATGATTGTCTAGTGGATTTAGATCCAGATAGACGAGAAACAGCAGCAAGACTTATTGGAGAATTTGCATCCAGGCATCAGGTAATATTTACAACCTGCAGTCCTGATACAGCTCATCTATTGGGAGGAAATCTTATAGAAATTTAAATCCACTATTTATCAAATAAAAGACTATAAGATGAAGTGGATATGCTGCATAAAATAATACTTGCACTACTTTGTGTTTTAATCCGGGCTTTCCATTGTAAAGATATAATATAGGCAAAGCAAAAATTGCATAATGCTGTAGAGATGATCCTGTAATAAGATTTATAATAAATAATGTGATACCAACTATTAGAAATCTTCTTTTCTTCTTTAGGTTCTTTGTAAAATAGAAGGTCATAATGTATAATATACCGATAAAGCTATAATCTACAGCTAGAACTGTTGCTAAAAGCAATGCTATGTAGAGTATAAAAATTTTTTTAGTATATTTGGGGTAGATATCTAAAAAATACATGGCAACTAGACCAAAAAATAAGGTAAAGAATATGTTTTGATGCTGAAATCCTAGCTCTCCATAAAACGCCAAATCAAATGGAAGCTCTGATATCAGTGCAAAGATTAATAGCCTTTCTGCATATTTTTTAAAATTTTTTGTGTGGATAAATCCCTCTACTAAGAGGAAGCAGTATATTGGAAATGCAAGTCTTCCTATTATTCTGTATGAATCTACTCCATTGTAAAATATGGCACCATAATGATCTATGATCATGGTAATCAATGCAATAATCTTAAGTACAAGTCCGTTCATAATGGCCTCCTGGCTATTGTAATGCCTTAACCTCATTTAAGGATCAGAAACAAGGTAGGTTCTTTAAATAATTATACTCTTTGGTAATAAATTAGTAAACTTTTAAGGATGATTTGATGAAAATAGAATTTGATGATTTTGAAATAGAATGTGAAGTACAATATGGGAAACGAAAAAGGATAACAGTTAGCCTTGATACTACAGGCTTTGTGACTATAAAGGTGCCCAACAATACCAGTGATGAAACTATTATAAATAGTGTGAAGCCACTGGGAAAAAAGATAAGGGATAAGCTTATGGAGTTAGAAGCCATAAGGACTAGCTTAGGTGAGAAGACCTATGATGATAATGGGAAGTTTTTCTTTCTTGGTGAGGAATATGCCCTTAGTGATTTAATCGATATAGATGGATTGACAGAAGAAGAGATGAAGGAGAAGCTAAAGAAACATTATATTCAGAGTCTCAAGAAACTGATTCCAGAAAGGATAAAGCACTATGAGAACCAGCTTGGACTAAAGCCTAAAGTTATAGAAATAAATGAATCCAAAAGTCAATGGGGAAGCTGCACCTCTGATAAGAAAATAGCCTTTAACTATAGGCTTATGATGGCACCAATGGAAGCAATAGATTATGTTGTAGTTCATGAACTATGTCACCTAAAGCACATGAATCATGATAGGTCTTTTTGGAGGCTTGTAGGAAGTATATTACCTGATTATAAAACTAGAAAGGAATACCTGAAAAAATACGGTCAGTTTCTAACACTTTAGAAACTGACCGTATTTTTACACAATTAATAATTTCTTTCCGTAGAGCTTTTCAAATTCTCCTGCACAACGCATTGCATTATTTATTTCAATAGTTGGGTCTTCTTCGGCTATTATTTTAATGATTGCTAAATCATCTTTAACTTTGCAATTTAACTCCTTTATATTGTTATTGGCTCTTCTATCTAGCTGTTCTGAGATCCTTAATAAGATGCCAAGCTTTGTGATTATATTGATATCACTATCGTGTAGTACTGATTTATAATGTGCCTTATCTACATGAAACTCGTCTTTGCGATGAAGTGATGTTGTATAAGCAGCCATTAGAAATTCCTTCTGAGTTAATCCGTTTAAGTTGGTATTTATTACTATATAGAAGGAGTGCTTATGATGGTCATAATAGCTGGTTGATATTCCTACATCATGTAAATATGCAGCAGTTTTAAGAACCTTATAAACATCCACATCATCTACTTCAGGCTCTATATTATGAACTGGTCTTAAATCATCAAATAGCTTTTTAGAAAGTCTCCAAATGTCAGCTCCATGGCTTGGGCTCATATTATGATTCGTAAGCATGGTGACTAATGAATACTCTAAAACGTCAGGAACTGCTTCATCTTTACGAAGGTATTCATACAGAAGCCCCTCTCTTACACCTCTTCCAGAGATAATAAGTTCATCTAGGTCTAGATATTCCATTAAATCATAAATTACTGCCACAGCCCCTGGGAAGATATCAGCTCTATCCTTGGATAGTCCTTTAATTCGTTTTCTTTTCTTAATATCGGAGTCCATTACAATATCATAGATTGCCTTTATGTCATTAAAATTCATTGAATATCTGTGGGCAATGTCCAATGGGAAGTTTTTAGATTTCTTATCTATCTTACCGATATTTCTAGCTGTTCCACCAATGGCAACAAGAGGCACATCCTTTACATCCTTTAGCCATGAAACGTTGAAGAGATTATCATAGATAAAGTCATTTAATTCCTTTGCATTATCCTGGTTTACCAAGTTTTCCAATTGGAATTTCTGGCATAGGCTTATGGCTCCCATTGGTATGCTTATACTATTTACTAACTTTCTATCCTGAACATGAATAAGCTCTGTACTGCTTCCACCAATGTCTACTATCATACAATCAGCAATATCTATACTATTTATTGTACTAAAATAATCATAATATGCTTCTTCAGTACCAGATATAATTCTGATTTCTATACCGGATTCTTTATAAACTCTCTCGATAAACTCTTTTGAGTTTGTTGCACTTCTAACAGCAGCAGTTGCCACGGCTAATATTTCTTCAGCTCCATTTGAATCGCATATTGATTTGAAGAATTTTAGTACATCTATGGCATGATTTACCCTGTCTTGGTTTAACTCTCCATTTTCAGATATATCCTGTCCTAATCTAACAAATTCCTTTAGTTCATCAAATATTTTTAAGTAGCCCTTGTCATTTATTCTTGCCAGTACAAGTCTCATGGAGTTCGATCCAATATCTATTGCCCCTATAACCTTCATAATTTTTCCTCCAGTAATTAGTTAGTTTAATATTATACATTTAAATAAGATTTAAATATGCATTCTTTTATCTAGTTCCTGTTTTATTTCCTCTCCTTGAAAAATGAATATAGCTGCAATTGAGATGATGCTGACAGTAATACTTATAATAGATGGATAAATAGGATTAACCAATTCAAAGAGAATAAAAGTGAGGGGAACTATTCCGAAAAATCCATCTATAAGTGAATAAGTTATATAATCCCTGGTGCTTACTTTCAAAATTTTACCCGTTATATACATCAATGCCATAGCTGAGACGATTATAATTGGTATTACATAGGTAGTAGACCATCCTCTCCAGCCTGTTTTCCAGTCCCAAAAAACCGATAAAAGGGATATTATTACTGATTGCATTATAATTTTCTTAGGAATATGGTATCTTTTTTTTATTATTACATACAATCCTATCCATATGCTTACTAGCCCAAGGACTACCAATAGGGGCCAGTTAATGCTTGCAGGAAAAATTATATTTATGGCAAAGCTTATTACAATAGCAGAGATGGATATAAAAGTGAGTATCTTCATAGTTATATTACTCTCATAAAATGGTGGTATATATGGAAAGGTAGCTCTTTCAACATCTTGATTATCCTCTATTGGAAGGGTATTTCCACAAAGTACACATTGATCCTTATTATCTTTTATATAAACCTTACAATGATTGCAATATTGCATATTTTACTCCTTTCTAGTGGTTGGAGGATATCTCCACCGAAACCCCATTATTGGATAGGAATTGAAAAAAAGTTCTTCTTATGTCAGTCTCCTCAAAAGGAGATGTAAAGCTGATTACAAGTCTATCTCCATATGAGCACATTGTAATCTGAGGTCTTCTGGAGCTTACACATATGGAAAATTGTTGAATATATGGCTGAAACTCAGGAGGCATATTTATTCTGCCGATATTGGATATAGTAGAGGTTATGCCTTTGTCATTATAGTAACTAGCAATTTTTAATGCATAGTCCTTAATTGACAGAGGTACTACTCTAGCAATTGGATTCTTTTCTAAGGCCATCAACTTGTATAAATGATACTCTAGGGCATCCATAGATAAACCTTTTTTAAAGGAGCTGCTCATATATTCAATTATGTCTATTAATTCAGGACTTTGCTTGCTAAAATTATATCCAATTTCCATAGTGCTAAAAAAGTTTCTCGCAGTATAGGATTCGAAATATTGTCTAAGGTTTATAGGTACAGACAATACAACTGGCTTATTTGTGGATTGGGATGTCATATTTTTATATATAGAATAAAGTAAAAGAGAGGATATAAATATAGTCATGGTAGTATTATATTTATGTGCCAAGTCCAAGACCTCTTTTGCTGACATACTTCCTTCTATAAGACTCATACGATTTTCAGGTAATCTTGTACCTGAGACTATATAGGCATTTTTATACTTAATCATACTACTTTTATCATAGCGTTTTGCCTTGTTGAAAATCTTCTCAAAGCTATCATCCATCTTCTGGCTTATGGAAGCCTTGTAATTAATCTTAGGTATTTCAGAATTTATATCTTTATACTTTGTAGTTATGTAGAAATAGATTAAGGATTCCATAAACCATATGACTCCAGTACCATCAGTTAATGCATGAAATACCTCTAAACTAAGCCGATTATTATAATAAATAACCCTAAATAGAAGATTTAATCTGTCCTTAAAATAGATTGTGGCGCATACTGGCTGGTTTTCCATTTCGACAATAGGTCTGATGTCGCTGGACTCAAAGTAATACCAGAAAACTCCTCTCCTTAAAACAGACCTATATAGGGGAAAATTAAAAATAGTAAGCTCTAAAGCCTCTTGCAGTACTTCAGGATCCACGTTTTCATATAGCTGGCAGGATAGCCTAAAAACCTTAGTATCTCTGTTATTGCAGGTAGCAGGAAATATTTTTGATGCATTATCTAGTTTTTTCCATTTTACTCTTTGTTGCTTCATAGACTTTCCTCTTTTCAGTGATTAGTCATTTAGAAATTGATTGATTTTTTCATAAGCCAAATCGTTATGTATGTTATTAAGTGGATTTGAAAAAAATCCATGGAGAGCATCTTTTATCCTATATATTCTTACGTTGTTTCCTGCTTTCTTAAGCTTTTTACCATAAGCTTCACCTTCATCCCTTAATGGATCAAACTCCGCAGTAATTATTAGGGTAGAAGGTTGATTGCTCAAATCATCCGATAGAATAGGGGCTACATAAGGACTTACACGGTCATCTATTTTAGGAACATAAAGGTTCATATAATCCTGTATTCTTCTGGAGGTCATAATGTAGTTTTCTCCATTTTCTATAACAGACTTATATGATGAAGATTCACTATGGTCATAATTAGTCGCAGGATAGATGAGAATTTGCTTTTTAGGACTAAATTCTCCAAGGTCTCTAGCCATTAAAGATACTACAGCTGCAAGATTTCCACCAGCACTATCACCAATTAGGGTGATGTCTTCTTCAGCACAATTGATTAAACCCAGATTTGTGAAAATCTCTCGAGTAACATGATAGCAGTCCTCCAAACCATTAGGAAAGGGGTATTCAGGCGCCAATCTATAGTCCACCGATATCACTAAATGCCTGGTCACATCTGCCATATTTGCACATACATTGGAATATGTATCAATATTTCCCGTTACCCATCCACCACCATGAAAGAAGATAAGAACCTTTTTTAAGGGGTTTTTACCAGGGATAAATACACGTATTGGAATTTCTCGATTTCCCACCATTATCTTGTGGTCTATAAGTTTATGATGAGGTGGTTTTACTGGAGCCATTACAGCATTTAAAACCTTTCTATATTGTCTATAATGTTTCCTTAAATTAAGGTGTGGAATAGATGCTAGCTTTAAAAACAATCTCTTAGTCCTCTTCATGTATTCTCCTTGATTAGCTTTGTATGTATGTTACCCGTTTTAGTACCCTATTAAATGTTTTGGCGCTATTTAATTACTAGAATAAATTGCATAGGGATTTAATCACACTTATGAAATAAGATTAGCAATCTAAAATTCTTTACCTCATTATACCAAAAAACATATATAAAAAATATAATAAGTTGAAATGTCCCAGCTTCTAAAACGATAAAATCGTTATGGTGATTTGATGCCTAAATCACTCACCTTGTTGCAGCGTTGTGTTGAAACTGCAAGGAGTTTCATCGATGCTTAAAGGAGTTGAGGATATACACCACTTTTTCAAGTGGAGTAAACTTAAACTAAAAATATGTTGACATATTTTTATATTTCACATATACTGGTTAACATATACGTTAAAAGCATAATCAGTTTACAGCGTTAAAGAGGAATATTAGAAAAAAATATGCTAACAGGAAGGAAGATTCATCGACTGAGAGGTCTTCTAAGATAAGTTTTTTCGAACCTACCCTCGTAAGCTGCAGGTGATAAAGCCTGTCCGTTCGCCAGCGTTAATGGCTTCAAGAGGATTAGAAAAATTTCTAATCAAATTGGGTGGCACCGCGATTAACCTTCGTCCCTTTTATAGGGATTGAAGGTTTTTTTTATGACCTAACCTAGAGAATGACAATGTGCTGTAGGTAGATCAAATGCAACGCTCACCAAATTCATACGAACAATAGTTAGTAAATGAATTTTTGTTGAGCGACTGCAAATTATTGAAAGGAGATTATAGGATGGAAGGAAGTAATGTTCAAATTTTAGTAGCGATGCTCATATACATCGCTGCAGTTATTAGCATCGGTCTTAAGTACGCTAAAAAAGCAGGTGAAAGCAGTGATAACTATCTTATAGGAGGAAGGTCTTTAGGGCCTTGGGTAACAGCCATGGGGGCTGAGGCATCTGATATGAGTGGATGGCTTTTAATGGGATTACCTGGAGTTGCCTACTGGTTTGGGTTAAGTGATGCTATCTGGACAGCTATAGGACTTCTTGCAGGAACATATTTAAATTGGCTCTTTGTGGCCAAGAGAATAAGGTCATATTCGGTAGTGGCAAATAATGCTATTACGATTCCTGATTTCTTAAGTAACAGATTTAGGGAAGAGAAAAAGATAATAATGACTATTGCAGCACTTTTTATATTAATATTTTTCTCCGTATATGCAGCAAGTTGTTTTGTAACAATGGGAAAACTTTTTAACACCTTATTTGGAATTAAGTATGTTTATATGATGATTGCTGGAGCAGTATTTGTTATAGCATATACCTTTATTGGAGGATTTTTAGCAGAAAGTGCATCAGACTTCATGCAGGGTATAATAATGTTCTTTGCACTAATTGCAGTATTAGTAGGAGG
>CAZAJU010000024.1:0-24846 GCA_964485455.1 uncultured Tissierella sp. | reverse complement strand
AGGAGGTTAAATATGAGCTATTTTAGAATAAAAGAGAAAAGCTTGAGGGAATTTACATATGAATCCTTTAAAAAAGTTGGTTTCTCAGATGAAGAATCCAAAATTATAACAGATGTAATTTTGCTTTCAGATCTCTATGGAATTGAGAGTCATGGTGTTCAACGATTAAAAATGTATCATGACAATGTAAAAAGTGGAATGGTAAAAAAAGACAATAAAGCAGAAGTGGTCTATGAAACCCCGGTATCAGCTACCATAGATGCAAGGTCTGGAATGGGCCAGATAGTAGCATATAAGGCTATGGAAAAGGCTATTGAAAAAGCAAATGTATCCGGAATTGGTATAGTTACAGTTAAAAATTCCAATCATTATGGTATTGCAGGTTACTATGCTAAGATGGCATCTAATAAAGGCTACTTGGGACTTAGTTTTACCAATAGTGGAGCTATTATGGTGCCTACAAATGGAAGAGTTCCAATGATTGGAACCAATCCAATTGCATGTGCTATGCCTGCGTCTCCCACAGATTTCCTTTTTGATGCATCAACAACGGTTGTAACCCAGGGTAAGTTGGAAGTGTATAAAAAACTTGGGAAAGATCTACCAGAAGGATGGGCATTAGATGAAAATGGAAAAGAATCAACAGACCCTAGATTGGTATTGGACAACTTAAAGGAAGGTAGGGGAGGAGGAATCTTACCTTTAGGAGGAAGCAAGGAAGTTAATGGAGGTCACAAGGGTTATGGTTATGGAATGATAGCAGAAATATTTACATCAATTCTATCCTTGGGAATGACTAGCAACTATTGCTTAAAGGATGGAGTAGATGGCTGTTCACATGGATTTATAGCAATAGATCCTGGTATATTTGGAGATAGAGATAGCATAAAAAATCATTTCTCAGAGTTTTTAAATCTTATAAGGGAATCCTCCAAGGCAGAGGGATGTGATAGAATTTATACCCATGGTGAAAAAGAAGTTTTAGCAATGGAAGATAGACTCGAAAGAGGTATACTTGTGAATGAAGCCACATTAATGGAAATAAAGGAAGTTGCAGATAGTATTGGGATGGATTTTAATTTGGATTTTCAAGCTGATGGTTCTAATAACTTTAGCTAATAACTATAGGAGGGATGGAATGAAATATAGAATATTATTAAAGAGTAAAGTGGATGAGACCCTATTAAGGAAGATAAAGTCTAAACATAGTATGGATGTAGAAGGAATCGATGAGCTTTATAATTTACTAATTCTGCATGGTACCTGCGATAGTGAAACACCATCAAGGATTTATTACGTAGCCTATACATTAGCCTTGGAGAATATAGAAATTATTATTGTAAGAGTGAATTAACCTCTTTGTAACCTAATAAGAAACCTCTCATGATATACTAAAAGTGCAGTAAAGGATTAAAATTTCTTTAAACTTAGTATAACATGTGGAGGTAGCATTATGAAAAAATTAATATTAGCTATACTTGCTGTATCTATAATTATTTCATTAATTTCATGTAAGAATATTACAAGTAAGGAGCAAGATGAAATAGTCCAACAAAAGGATAATGAGATTTCAAATGTAGAGGATACTGATATAATTCCAATTACTCAATTAGTTAAAGATTTTGGGAACAAGCTACAGAATGTATCTCTTCTAGGACCAAGGGATATTCTAGAAACGAGCATGGAGGAAAATTATGGGGATTACTTATCTAAGAATCTTCTAAATGCTTGGATAGAAAATCCTTCGATTGCCCTAGGAAGACTTACTTCAAGTCCATGGCCTGACCGCATAGAGGTCAAGAGCATTGATAAAATATCGGAGAATTCATACATTGTTAAAGGAGAAGTTATAGAAATAACGAGTGCAGAGATTGATAATAATGGTGTAGCCTCAAAACAATCAATCGAGCTTGTTGTAAAAAAGGTTGAAGGTGCTTGGGTTATAGATAGTGTAGTTAGTAATCAAAATGATAATCAATCCTTAATCTATGAGAATAAAGAATTTGGGTTTAGTTTTAAATTACCATTAAGCTGGGAAGGGTATACTATAGTTTATGATAAATGGGAGGGATTTCCTATAGGCGATAGAGAGGATATCAAAGATGGAGATACTGGAACTATAGTGACTATAAGAAACCCTTTATGGACATCAGAAAAACCATACCAAGATATTCCTATAATGATATTTACTCTTGAGCAATGGGACTTGGTACAAGATGAAAAATTAAGTGTAAGTGCTGCTCCTATTGGTCCTAAGGAATTGGGTCGTAATGGAGAATATATCTTTGCACTTCCGCCAAGGTATAATTTTGCTTTTCCATTAGGATATGAAGAGGTGGAAAATATTTTGGAAAACAATCCACTTAATCCAAATTCTGCAAGTAATTAATTCCATCAATTATTTGTCCCAGGTATATGTGCTCAAATAAAGGATGTTTTTATCCATAGGGCCAGAGCACTAGTTGGAGCATTGGTGACCTTTAGAGAAATCTAAGGGCCCTTTTGTATAGAT
Organism: uncultured Tissierella sp.; assembly: GCA_964485455.1. Classification (GTDB taxonomy): domain Bacteria; phylum Bacillota; class Clostridia; order Tissierellales; family Tissierellaceae; genus Tissierella_B. The sequence goes on along the minus strand of CAZAJU010000024.1, from coordinate 22,334 downwards.
TAAATTATATACTAACTTTACTTATCATATAGATTAATAATTAAAAATGAAAAAGGATGATTCAAATTGAATAAGAAAGAGCAAATAAGAAGTAATTTAACTCCAAGTCACCATGCTATGTTATTTGCATATATTGCAAAAAGTGCAACTGACACTCTAGGAAGCGTTAGTTTGCCTACTTTACAAAATGGCGTTAAAAGATATGGAAAACAGAGGGGAAGCAGAATGGCTCAAAGAACCTTAAAGGATAGTCGTAAACTAGATGTTAAAAACTATTTTATTTACGGGGAATGGATTCCAGCTACTGGAGAGATGGAAATAGAATATCCAACTCTATCACCTGATACAAATATGGTTGCAAAAAAGTGCTCATGGCAATCAGCGTGGGCAAATGAATCTATGTTAGAATATGGTGCTATTTATTGTGATTTCATTGATGAAGCTATAGCGGAAGGCTATAGTCCTGAAGTTAGATTTGAATTAAAAAGTCATAGAACTAATGGACATCATATTTGTGACTTTCGCTTTATAGGTGCTAATTTGACCCTTGATGATATGGAAGAAATCAGAGATATGCAAAATAAATTGGGTACATCTATAAAGAAACATTGGGATTATCATATTGGACATATTTACAAGACCATGAAAGAAGAATTAATTAAGGACTTTGGTTTAAAAGGCGAAAAAGCAGTGGACTTAGCACTTGAGATGTATAAAGAAAAATATGGACAAGAGGCTTATGACATAGTGCTTCAATATAGAGATGTTAACTTTGACATAGTGGATGACTATTTCTAGGACTGCATAATTTGCAGTCCTTTAATACTGATAATGTAGTTTTTTATGTTGTTTTTCTTCACCAATTAGCTATATTCTAAATAATTATCCATTATTTTAATATCAATGATAAAATTTCGGGAAAAGTTCACAGAAGATAATGGGAATTTATGGTATAATAATTTAGGAAAATATGTTGTGATTGTTTAATTTATAATCCCACTTGGAAGCTCCAAAAGGAGGAAATAATTTGAAAAAGATAGCTATTGTTTTTTTGTCAATTATTATTACTTTGTTATTTTTACTACCATATACTGCATTAAGAAAAATTAAAATTGAAAAAGAAATTGCGAGGAATAAGTATATTGCTACACAAAAGATATATGATATCTCTGAAAAATTAGTGGAAGTTCTTAATCAAAGTCTGGAGTATGTAGACGTTTTAGAGATTATTATAAAAATGAATCCAGATGATCCTGAACTAATCAAATCATATGCTGATTTAATTTTACAAAAGCATGATACTATACAAAACGTAGCAATTGCGCCAGATGGAATAGTAAAGTTCATATATCCTATTGAACAAAATGAAAAAGCAATTGGTCACAATTTGTTGGAGGATCCAAAAAGAAATATATTCGTAGAAAAAGCCATAGATGAAAAGCGAGCAACAATCCAAGGACCTGTGGAAGCGATTCAGGGTGGAGTTTTAATTTTTAATCGAAAGGCTATTTTTACAACACAAGATAATATTGAAAAGTTTTGGGGACTTAGTGTTGTATCTATAGATTTTGAAAAGGTCTTGGATTATTGTGGCTTGACTACATATGACTTAGATTACTACTTTGCTTTAAGAGCGAAAAAAAGTGATGGATACAATGATTTTGTATGGGGAAGTACCGAATGCTTTACAAAAGATTCTATAACTAAAACAATTAAAATCGAAAACCAAGAATGGGAATTGGCTATTTATCCTAAATATGGCTGGCAAGATAACGGTGACAAATTAATTGATTTGGAAGCTACAGATATACTTTATCTAATATTGAGTTTTATCTTATTTATCTTTGTATTTTGGCATCTTAACCAGTATTTGGAAAATTCCATTAAAGCTAAAATTGATACAATGACAGGAGCCTTAAATAAAAATACATTTAGAAAAAAAGTAATTAAGAACTTAAAAAATAAGAGAAAAAAAATCCAAGCAATTATTGTAATGGATGTTAATGATTTCAAGATGGTCAATGATACTTATGGCCATATAGCAGGAGACAATGTGCTCGTTGAGTTGTCTAAACGTTTAATGAGAGTACTTAGAAAAAACGACCTTCTTGCAAGATGGGGAGGAGATGAATTTGTAGTATATCTAAACGATTTAAACAATCCCTCTGATGTTGACAATATAATGCAAAGAATGTATGAAGAAGTAGAGTTGCCCATTGAATTTAATGATACCACAATAGATCCAAGTATTGCACTAGGATATGCTTTGTATCCTAATGATGATTTGAATTTTGATGAACTATATAAAAAAGCTGATATGATGATGTATTCAGCTAAAAAGCAAAAAAAAGAACTGTAGAGTTTTAATAAAATTTCTGCTATATTTCTAAACATAATAAAAGGCTGAGGTGAATTTTTTTCCTCGGCCTTTATGATTTTGCATTTATATCAGAATAATATCTAAAATGTTGATTAAACTATTAATATTGCCATTCAAAATATATTTAAAAAGGTTAGATTTATGATAATTTTAAAACCGACTATAGCATTTTTTCTTCTATTATTATTAGCTCGAATATTGGGTAAAAAACAAATGAGTCAAATGACTTTTTTTAATTATGTAACAGGCATAACCATAGGTTCTTTAGCAGCCAATATAATTACTTTTAACGATGAATCTATCTGGGAAGAAGTAATAGGGCTTATATGGTGGTGTCTTTTAACTTTGCTTTTATCCCTTATCACCCTTAAATTTGCAAAGATAAGAGTAATTATTGATGGACAGCCTACTGTATTAATTAAAAAAGGTAAGATACTTAAGAAAGCTCTTAAATCCACAAAAATAAGCATTGAAGAACTTATTATGATGCTAAGAGAACAAAATATCTTCTCTATAAAAGAAATAGACTATGCCGTTCTAGAGCCAAATGGTAAATTAAGTGTTCTTAAGGTTCAGGACCAACTTAATATTACAAAGAGGGATTTGAGTATACCTACCACAACACCAAAATACTTTCCTGAGGAGATTATCATAGATGGGAGGATAGTACATAAAAACCTTATGGCCTATGGACTCAATGTTCAATGGTTGGAATCCCAACTAAATCAACAAAAGATAAAAAGTGTAAAGGATGTATTATATGGAGAGTTGCAAAGTGATGGAACATTATACATCCTTTTAAGGTAAGTTAAAATATGATCAAATAGTTTTATATTTATCCGTTCTTTAAAGAATTTACAAAGGTGGTGGCTAGATTGCTTAGAGTGCAAAGATATGTTGATGATATAAAATTGATTATTAATAAAACTGAAGCATATGGAAGGGAACTTGGAATAGTAGGTAAATATTTAAACATAAATATTAAAAATAATATAAGAAATTATCTGGATATGATATATGAAAGAAAGGGTTTTAGCAAAGAAGAACTTATTATTATAATAAGAGAATTTGGTGAATATCTAGATTATAATCTACTGGATGAATATCCAAATGAAGTGGAATCATTGAGAAATATGAGTAATGATGTATCGGTTGATTTCTTTGAAGATAATCATAACTATGATTTTACTTAAGATATTTAGATCTATATATTTGACTTATCTATTATTTTGTTAAATAAAATTATGGACAAGCCTTTACATTTCTAGAGTAAAAGGGTAAATATATTTTACTAGATGTTAAAACCACTAAAAAAAGTGCTTTTAAGGGGAAAGTGTGGAATTTCAAATGATACCAAACAGGTAAAGTAAGTTCTTTAAAGATTCAAGTTCTTTACAAATGATTAAAAATATTTTATGTAAGGAGTATGAAAAATGGACTTTGTTAATTTATCCAAGTATGACCCGGAAATAATGGAAGCAATAGACAATGAAATTAGGCGTCAGCAACATCATCTTGAACTAATAGCTTCTGAAAACTTTGTATCAAAACAAGTAATGGAAGCAATGGGAAGCCAACTAACAAATAAGTATGCTGAAGGATATCCTGGAAGGAGATACTATGGTGGATGTGAAGAAGTAGATATAGTGGAAGAATTGGCCATACAGAGGCTAAAAAAACTATTTGGAGCTGATCATGCCAATGTCCAGCCTCATTCTGGCTCCAGCGCAAATCTGGCAGTATATGTGGCTATTTTGAAACCCGGAGATAAAGTACTTGGAATGAATCTATCCCAAGGAGGACACCTTACGCATGGAAGCCCTGTAAATATTTCAGGATTATATTATAACTTCGTCTCTTACGGAGTAGACCCTATTACAGAAAGAATAGATTATGATTCTGTAATGGAAATAGCTTTAAAGGAGAAGCCAAAACTTATAGTTGCAGGAGCAACAGCTTATTCAAGGGAGATCGATTTTAAGAAGTTCAGAGAAATTGCAGATAAAGTTGAAGCTTATCTGATGGTAGATATGGCTCATATTGCGGGCTTAGTAGCTACTGGACTACATATAAGCCCGATACCTTATGCAGATTTTGTAACAACTACTACTCATAAAACCTTAAGAGGTCCAAGAGGAGGAGCAATACTCTGTAAAGCTGAATATGCAAAACTACTAGATAAAGCAGTATTTCCTGGGATGCAGGGAGGACCTTTGATGCATGTAATAGCTGCAAAGGCAGTTGCATTTAAGGAAGCATTAGAGCCGGAATTTAAAAATTATCAAGAGCAAATAATAAAAAATGCAAAGGCATTGGCAGAAAGTTTGATGGGAAAAGGATTTAGAATAGTATCTGGTGGTACAGATAATCATCTATTCTTGATGGATGTAAAGACCAAAGGATTAACTGGTAAGAAGGCAGAAGAGTTGTTAAATGACATTGGAATAACAGTAAATAAAAATACTATTCCATATGATACTGAAAGCCCATTTGTCACAAGTGGAATCAGAATTGGAACACCTGCAATGACAACAAGAGGAATGAAGGAAGAAGAAATGAGAGAAATTGCAGAAATCATTTCATTAGCTCTTAATGAAAACAATGATCGAAATGTTTTAAAGAATAGAGTATATGCACTTTGTGATAAGTTTACTTTTTATTAGAGATAAAGGAGTCGAAAATTAGGAACTTAATAGTAAATGGTCAGTTAGATAAGTCATGCTTTCTTTAATTTTAAAAAAAGCATGACTTGTTTATACTAACCTTAAAACACCAAGTATCATTAAAATTATTCCTGAAAGATAGTAGAATTTTTGTCCTATCCTATTTACAAGAGAATTTCTAGCTGCAATATTTCCCATACCAATGAGAATAAAATGTGTCAATCCAAACAAGAAGGGTGTTGTATATGGGTTAACGCCCATAAGAGCTAGAGTAAATGCTGCGATTGACGCATCCATTGCTACTGCTAAGCCAAATATAATTCCTTCTATAGGTTTAATGTCATTTTGCTTATCGAAATCCGATAAAGGAGGGTTACGCAACACAGTTATCAGATCCATAAGATTAAGGTCCTTTAAATTAAATCTTTCATTTAAAGATGCATCTTGTTTTTTATTTCCGTTCACAGTATAAATCCCTAAAATAAAAAGCAGACCAGCTCCAATATATCTAGCTATTTCTATTGGAATATACTCTTTAATATTAAATCCTATGATCATAGCTATCATTGTGCATATAACGGATATAAATGAAACAATAAATAAAGAAAAGGGTTCTATTTTTATGTTTCTCAATCCAAAAGAAAATCCACCCCAAAATCCATCAATACTAACAGCAGTTGCCATAAAAACCAAACTAACCAATTCCAAAATATCACCTCACTAATTCATATAGTATTAACTTATGAATTATGAAATGGTTTTGACACAGATAAGTAGGTATTAAGACATACTTGTATCTAAATTTAAAATTATACTAATGAGTGTTTTATATTGTACATTTGCTCATCGCTTCTTAAAATAGCTTTGTATAAATTCTCATCATCCATAAGATATTCCGTTACCCCAATACTGAGGCTAACATCGATGAGATGACCTTCAATTTCTAGAGGGTCTTTTAATTTAGAGTTAATTCTTTCAACTATGACCTTAGGATCTATAGTCTTTTCTAAAGATACTAGTAAAACAAACTCGTCGCCTCCAAACCTAAATGGTTTATCTGTATCTCGAATGGATTGCTTCAATATCTGTGCAACTTTTATTAAAACTAAATCTCCTATATGGTGGCCATAAGTATCATTAATTTGTTTAAAGCGATTGACATCGATAAACAGTACGTACCAGCTATGATTGTTGTTTTTTTCCAAGCTAGATTCAGTAATCAGCTTTTCTAAGTATAATCTATTGTAAAGAGAAGTTAATTTATCTATTATTATTTCTGATTCCAAGGTTTCTTTTTGAGTTTTTAAAGAACTAAAAGTAACAATTTGAGACGCAGTGAAAATTCCAACCATTATAAATGATGCAAATGCTAAAAGAAATGGTATATTCAGGATGAATAATTCAACTATGGTCCCAGTAATTACAGCAAGATATCCTATTGTAATAGGTATAGCTCCTGGTTTTTTAAACCGAATACCCATAAAGAAGTAATAAAAGTAATAAATTCCGAAAACTATTATTAGATATTTATATATCTCCAAATAAGTTGTATATATATAGTTTGAAGCAAATAGAGATAACACTATACCTATAAATAGCAATAAATGGTAGATGTATTTGATTATCTTAGACTGTTTAATATATCCAAGTGAAGATGTTATATATCCCGCTAATGGCAATAATAAAAATCCAAATAAATATTGAAAGCGATCAATAATAGTAAAAGGTAATGCTGGAATAATAGATGTGATAATTCTATAACTTGAGAATAAAGCCCTAAAAGCAATAATTAAGGAGAATATCCCCATTAATAGAGTGGTTTTTTCGCTTTTCATCTTGCTATATAGAGCTAATAAAAACAGACCTGGTAAAAGTATTGAAGTAAACAATACTACATCTAAAGAAACATGTGTTGAATTTATCTTATTGAGTAGATTAAATTCTCCTATTATTGGCTCAGTCCAAAATCCACCCCGACTATAAACGAAATTAGCTATTTCTATAACTATTCTAGCTTTTCCAAATTCATCAGGGGCAAAGGCACCTAATTCACCCTTTAATTCAGGATAGTATTCATCTATAGTACGTCCTACTTTTCCATTTGAGATAATAAATTTATCATTGACAAAAAGACGGTATGAAGTAGACTCATCAATTATAAATACTCCATAGTACTTATCGGGATCAAGTCCGCTAATTTCTGTAACATAAGTAGAATAACCGTATGGGTTATCATCATATTCTGGATTTGGTTCCCATTCATGTGGAATTATCACATATTCTTTATCCAAATTTGGTTTCTTAAGTAGGTCTTCATATAGACTGCCTTCGTACTGTTCCCAAGTGCCACCCAAAATAATTGCTTGAGTTTCATCAATAGAACTAAAATCCACTTTTCCATACTCTGAGTCTAATTTATAGAAATTTTGATTTGAGCTTGATAAGGCCAATAATGCAAGGGAAAAAATTACTATCATTGAAAAAAGGTAGAATCTAAACGTTTTCACAAGGCACCTCGATATGAATATTTCTAAATAATTTACAATGTATGAAAATTGATTATGATATATTAAAATTGCGATTTAGAATTCTATTAGTTAAAATAATAATAACATAGTAACATTTGTGTCGCAATAAAAATTGGTAATAAATTACTATAATATATTATTGTAAAGAGTACTATACGCTTTAAAAGGGTATAAGTAAAAAAAGGTGATTTTAGACTTTTTTAGACTAATGGGGTGGATACTTTGAAAGATATAAATATTGAGAATGTAAATAATAAGAACCTTAATTTAGAAGAGCTTTCCCTATTTTCTTACCAGTTATCTGTTATCATGAAGTCGGGGGTACCTTACTTGGAGGGACTTGAGCTTATGATGGGTGAATTAGAAGATGGAAAGGTTAAATCATTGACATCTAAATTATATAATGATGTTAGAGAGGGCAAAAGGCTTTATGAATCCCTAAGAGTATCTGAAGCTTTTCCTCAGTATTTTATTCAGATGACAGAAATAGCAGAAAAATCAGGAATGATAGATATTGAAATGGAAAGGCTCAGTAGATTTTACGAAAAGCAAGAAGCATTAAGGTATAAAATTAGAAGTGCACTTGTTTATCCAATCATTCTTTTCGTGCTTATGGCTGCTGTTTTGGTCCTACTAGTACTTAAGGTATTTCCTGTATTTCAAGAGGTGTTGTCTTCTCTTGGAGGAAACCTTCCTGCTTCTGCAAGTACCCTCTTTGGAGTTGTGGAAACACTTAAGAAAGCAGCGATTTGGATAATGGCTTTAGTTGCCTTAGGGCTTATAGGCCTATATATCTATAGCAGGAGTGATCGTGGAGGGTCTTGGCTAGGTTCCTTTAAACTCGAGTCAAAGATGGTTGGAGGGTTTTATAAGAGGCTCATAGCTTTGAGATTTTCTGAGGGTATGGCGATGATGGTAAAAGCAGGTATCCCTTTTGAGGATGCATTGGGAATGTCTACTCCCCTTATGGGGAATAAGTTTGCTGAAGAAAAAATAAAAATAGTTCAAGAGAAGATTCATCAAGGAGATTCTATACCGGATGCAATTGCATCAATTGGAATATTTCCTAGACTATTTAACCAAATGATAAGAATTGGAGTTAAATCTGGACAAGTTGACTCAACTCTTGAAAAACTATCAGAGATTTACGAAGTTGAACTTGATAGAGCAACAGGAAAGCTCATCTCTTCAATAGAGCCTACTTTGGTAATTATACTATCTATAGTCGTAGGGCTCATATTATTGACAGTTATGCTTCCAATGATACAAATAATGTCCTCCATTGGATAATCTGGGAGGGATAGATATGAAAAAAGCTTTAAAAGCTATTGGCATCCAGGAAATTCTTATTATAATTATTACTATTTTAATTCTTTTAGCATCAATCCAAGTTATAAATAACTTTTCTACAAAAAGCAATGAGGATGCAGTCAAACTTCTTGAGGATACTCTTATGAGAGCAGCTGTTCAGTGTTATGCCATTGAGGGAGGATATCCACCAAATCTTAAATATCTCAGTGATAATTATAGTATAATACTTGATGAAGAAAAATATTTTTATCATTACGACGTTCAAGGCTCCAATATAGCCCCTAAAATAATGGTAATTAAAAGGTAGGTGTGGAAGATGGGCAAATACAATGGAAGAGCTTTATATGAACTTATATTTGCTATGATTCTTCTAATACTTTTTTCAGTTGCTACTTTGACTCTTGTATCCAGTGGAACTGATGCATATATTGCAACTATTGCAAAAACAGAGGCAAGCTCAAATATAAGAGTAGGTTCTTCTTACATCTATACAAAGGCTAGGCAGAATATGGAGAAAAATGGTATTCGCGTGGATTCATATAATGGAATAGATGGAAATTGCTTAGTGGTGGATAGGTTACAATAAACTAGACAATAAAAATAAGGTCATGTAAACTAATAATATCAAAAGGAGAGAGTTTATATGGCAAAAAGAGAAAGAAGAACCTATACCCAAGAATTCAAAGAACAAATGGTAAAACTATATGAAAGTGGCAAGCCTAAGAATGATATTATTGCTGAATATGATTTAACAGCTACAGCTTTCAATACTTGGATAAAAAGAAGCCAAACTACTGGATCATTTAAGGAAAAAGATAATCGTTCCCCTGAAGAAAATGAACTAATCAAACTAAGGAAAGAAAACCAACAGCTGAAAATGGAGAATGATATTTTAAAGCAAGCGGCGCTGATATTAGGACGAAAGTAAATGTGATTAAGAGTAATGCCCACAAATACAGTGTATCAGCAATGTGCAAAGTCCTACAAGTTAATAGAAGCACTTATTACTATGAATCAAAAGATAATGAATCTATAGATGAAATAACACCAATGGTTATAAATATATTTAAAGCTAGTAGAAACAACTATGGTACCAGAAAAATTAAAGTCGAGCTTAAAAAAGCAGGCTATATAGTATCAAGAAGAAAAATAGGTAAAATAATGAAGCAAAATGGCTTGGTTTCAAACTATACAGTTGCTCAGTACAAGCCTCATGTGGATAAATGCAATGAATCAAAGATAGCTAATGAACTAAACAGAGAATTCAATACAGATAAGCCTTATGCAGCTGTAGTTAGTGACTTAACATACGTTAGAGTTAATAGAAAATGGAACTATGTATGTTTATTAGTCGACCTATTTAATAGAGAAATAATTGGTTTTAGTGCTGGTCCTAACAAAGATGCTCCTCTAGTTTATAGAGCATTTGCAAAGGTTAAAACTAAATTAGATGATATTACACTTTTTCATACAGATCGAGGAAACGAATTTAAAAATAAAATAATAGATGAAGTCCTGAATACATTCAAAATCAAGCGTTCCTTAAGCATGAAGGGATGTCCCTATGATAATGCTGTAGCTGAAGCTACATTCAAGATATTTAAAACTGAATTCGCTAATAACTATCATTTTGATAGCCTAGAGCAGTTAGAAATTATGTTAGCTGATTATGTAAATTGGTTTAATAATATTAGGATTCATTCAACACTAGGATATTTGAGTCCTATAGAATATAAATTACATAACCTTATAAAAACTGTCTAAATTAGTGTTGACAATCCATGGTTTTAGAAAGTCTAGATGGTATTCAGTATGAAACTGTAATATTTGTATATAAAGGAAGCCTAAGAGAAACAATTATACCTCTTGGGTCAGACCCAGACCCTGAATCAAGCTTTGAAATAACAAGGATTGATAAGTTAGAGCTTAAAGAATATAAGGATGGAATCGACTTTAGATTAGTTTTGTTTAATGAAAGTGGAGAGAGTTCCATTGAAGGATTTATATCCATCCTTTAAAATATAAGGAGTAGGTGTCTATGTCATGTATTAGTTCATTAATTATTAGGTTGAATAAAAAAAGAGGATTTACTTTAGTTGAACTTATAATTTCAGTAGGCACTCTAGCCATAGTTGGGACCATAATGATTCAACTTTTTATAGGAGCTAAGGAAGTTGCACTTCGGTCTGCAGACCTTGATAAAGCCGTTTTTTTAACCAATAGAATTGTAGAATCAATAAAAGCCGAAAGATGGAGTGAAGAGCCTCTTAGTCAAATGCAAATTATAAAATCTCCAGATAATTCAAATGAGTTAATAAGAGTTGGATATTATGATGAAAATTGGGAACTACTGAATAAAGATGACAAGAATGGTGTATTTAAAGCTTCAGTATTAATGAAAAGTGTGGATGATACTAAAGGTGATAATTCACTTTATTCTTTAGAGGTTTCTATAACAAGTGAAAAGCCATATTTTAAAAGTAGCGAAATTAATACTTTAATCTATAATGTCACTACAAAGGTATACTTAGATACTCCTCTGGAGGTGACAGAATGATGAAGATGATTAAAAATAGAAGAGGAAGTTCTAGCATTTTAGTGATTCTAACATTTCTACTGTTAATGGTATTCAGTGTATTGACGATTTCATCGTCTTATTCTGATTACCGATTGGCCCTAAAAAATGTAGAAATGACAAAGGAGTATTACCTCTTAGAGGGAGAAGCCCAAGAATTTTTCTGGGCAGCTAACAACTCCCTAGAAAGAGATAGAAATGCGGAAATAGAAACCATTAAAGACAGGATAAGTCAAATATATTCCGATACTATTTGGGATCAGTTTCCAGAAGGCTTTATAGTTTCAAAAGTTTTTGAAAATGAGTCAGGCTCTAGGATACTAGTGGTTCTTGAGCTAAATAACCTTGATAGAAGTGGATTCAAACTAAAAGCTATGAAGTCTATACCTAAGGATTTTCAGTATGATGATGTAATTGAATTTGAGGATTTGGAGGTAATTCAACCATGATAGCAGCAAATGATTTGTTAACCAAAGCAGTTGAAAATAATGCATCTGATATTTTCATTACGGTGGGAGTTCCTCCGACTTTCAAAATAGATGGACATCTAGTCCAGCTAGATCATCCTATATTGACTCCTGAGGATACGGAGAATTTTGTAAAAAGTTTATTCCATAGAGAAGATCATTATTTGGAATTTTTAGAAAATGGAGATAAGGATTTCTCAATTTCATTAAAAGGTATCGGAAGGTATAGAGTGGTGGTTTATAGCCAAAGGGGGTCCAAGGCAGCAGCCATTAGAGTCTTAAGCTTTAATCATGAAGAACCCATGGATTTAAGGATTCCCCAATCAGTTTTGAATTTTCACAAGAGAACTAAGGGTTTGGTGCTTATAACTGGGCCAACAGGAAGTGGAAAGTCAACGACCTTGTCAAAGATCATTGACTTAATTAATAAAAATAGGTCTTGTCATATAATCACCCTTGAGGACCCAATTGAGTACCTTCACAAGCATGATAAAAGCATAGTTGACCAAAGGGAAATCGGACTTGATGCTAAAAGCTATAGTCAAGCATTGAGATCTGCTATGAGACAAGCTCCGGATGTAATTTTGATTGGTGAAATGAGAGACCATGAAACCATATCATCAGCTCTTACAGCAGCAGAAACAGGGCATCTGGTATTTTCAACACTTCATACGTTAGGTGCTGCAAAGACCATAGACCGAATTGTTGACATTTTTCCAGCAAATCAGCAGCAACAGGTCAAAGTTCAATTGTCTACTGTACTTCAAGCAGTAGTTTCCCAACAGCTTGTTCCATCAGATAAACTAGGTAGAGTTCCAGCTTTTGAGGTAATGCTAGCAAATCCAGCAATAAGAAACTTAATAAGAGAAGGAAAGGTTCCTCAAATAGATGCAGCTATTCAGACTGGACGCGCAGATGGTATGATTAGCATGGATATGAGTTTAGCTCAACTTTGTAATGAAGGCCTAATAAAAAAAGATGATGCTATCCAATATAGCTTTAACTTAGACGTTTTATCAAGATACTTGAAATAATAAAAAGGTAAGATAGATGGAATAGGAGTGTTAGAAGAGGTGCTAGAAATGAAAAGATTTATAGGATTATTTATATTGTTAGGTTTAATATTTATTCCAGCTAAATCGTGGATAAGCTATGGAACATCCCAGCCTTTACAGAAAACCACTGTACCCGTAACAACGGTACCAGGAACAGGTGTGTATACGGATGTCAGTCTGAAGGATAAGGGACTTGTTAGGGTTGGTTATAAAGGAGTAAGCACCGAAAAAATAAAGGTAATGGTTACAAAGGGAGAGGCTAAGTACTTCTACCCACTTAAACCAGATGGAATAATTAAAGGGTTTCCATTGCAGTTGGGAAATGGTGAATATAAAGTAAGTGTACTAAAGAATATATCTGATAATAAGTACTCATATTTAAAAACAGAAAAATTTAGCATAAACCTGAAGGACCCCAACGTAGTATTCTTGAATTCTATTCAGACTATTGAATGGTCTTCAGAGAGTCAGTCGATGAAGAAGAATAAACAGCTTGTTGGAAGTGAAACTGATCCAATAAAGAGAATAAATGCAAGCTATAACTTTATAGTAAAGAACGTGACTTACAACTATGATAAAATCAAAGGATTAACATCAGACTATACTCCGAATCCTGATGAGACTCTGAGGGTGCTAAATGGAATATGCTATGATTATTCATCCTTATTTGCAGCTATGAAAAGAAGCGAAGGGATACCTATTAAGCTAGTTAAAGGATATAATAAGTTTACTGATGTCTACCATGCTTGGAATGAAGTGCTGATAAATGGAAAATGGGTAGTGGTCGATACCACCTTTGATTCTGTATATTACAGTGGTAAAAAGACATATAGTTTTCAAAAAAACAGCAGCGACTACACTAAGATTTATGAGTATTGATAATTTTAAAATTATTATCTATTAACTTTAAGAATTGAAATGTAAAACTGATAAGAAATTTACAGCAAGTCTTGGAAATATATCAAAAGAACTCCCTTGTGGGAGTTCTTTTGATATCACTAGATTTAAAAGGATGAGGGTTTTAGAAAATAATGGAGTTTTAATGATTCCTATGTTATATGATTTTAACTTAATATCTTTATAACGTCTTCAATATCATTAGTAAGATAATCTGCCCCATAGGTTTCGCTTTCATCCTCTTGATTTTCAAAAGCTAAACCACCTAAAAAAATAATCGGACAATTTGAAGGGTTAGCATCTCGGATGGACTTTATCAAAGTAGCCACAGTATCTATTAGATAAGGCATAGTTACTGAAAGAATGATTGCATTGGGTTTTATTATTTCTATAGCATTAATAATGCTGGCAGTAGGAATATTTGAACCAAGAAATAATGTATCCCACCCTTGAAGCTTTAAGTGGCTGCTAATAATTCTAAGACCGATATTATGAGTTTCTGCTATTGGTGTAACGGCTAAAAGTTTATTATCTAAAGGTTTATCAACAAGATATTTAGAGGATATATTATTAATTACGCTTATGCTAGATTCAGTAGCAAGATGTTCTTGCCATACAGAAATAACTCCTTTTTCCCAAAGACTTCCTACCTCATAGAGAGCTTTTGTTATATAGTCTCCATAGAATTCTCTTATTGACATTCCATTTGATAATAAGAAATCACATATTTCAGAAGCGCGACTCACATTTCCCTTAATTATAGCATTAAAATAATCATTAAATTTATAATCTAAGTCATTATTAATCGAATCTTGTCTTCCAATTAAACTATCTATAGAAACTTCAAAGAAATTTGCAATTTTCGAAATCATTTCTACATCTGGAATTCTCTTGCTATTTTCATAGTTTGCAATTGTAGTTTGTCCAACTTGCAGAAATTTTCCTAGTTCACTTTGAGTTAATCCTTTATTTTTTCTTAGTGCTTTTATTTGTTTAGCAATGTTTTTTTCCATTAATAATCACCCCATTAGCCTTATTATACCACAATATGTAATAATATATTCATTTTCGACAAAATAATAGTTTTGAATATTACATTTAGTGGTATAATTTGAATAATAAATTAAATTGGAGGAACTTATGCAAAATTTGAAACTTTATTTTTTAACACTAGTAGTATTTTTTTTAGTAGACATAGTTTGGCTTGGATTTATTTCTAATAATCTTTATAAAACATATCTAGGACACCTTATGGCGCCAAAAGTAAATTGGTATGCAGCATTAATTTTTTATTTTATCTTTATAGCAGGCTTATTATTCTTTGTTATAAATCCTGCCTTGGGGAAGGAAAGTCTAAAGTATGCAATAATTGCCGGTGGATTCTTTGGATTTATAACTTATGGCACTTATGATTTAACAAATTTAGCAACATTAAAGGACTGGCCTTTAAATATTACTATTATTGACTTGATTTGGGGAACTTTCTTAAATGCCGCTACTTCAGGAATTACCTATATAATTGCAGATAAAATTTTCAAATAAATTAAACTGGAGAGAAAATTATGGAATTGACTTATTTGGATGGGGAAAATCTCTATAACTCCTTTGTTTCTGGAGCTAAAGAGGTCATTAAAAATAGAATTGATTTAAATAATATAAATGTATTTCCCGTAGCCGATGGAGATACAGGTAACAATCTGGCGTCAACTATGAATGCTATAATAATGCAGTCTAAAGTAACATCTTCTGCTACAAATACGATGAATTCTATAGCAGATGCAGCTCTTACTGGCGCAAGGGGGAACTCAGGAATAATTATGGCCCAATATATTAATGGAATATATATGGGGATAAAGGATCAAGAAATAATTTCTATACATTCCTTTGCTGAATCAGTTAAGAATGCAGTACCTCATGCATATAATGCAATTTCCAATCCTGTAGAAGGGACCATTATAACTGTTATAAGGGAATGGGCAGAAGCGGTGTATAAAATGAAGGACAGTGCTTTAAATTTTAATGACCTTCTAAAAAATCCTATGGATCAAGCTTTTATATCACTAAAAGAAACATCTAATATGATGAAAATCCTAGAAAAAGCTAAAGTTGTGGATTCAGGTGCTAAGGGGTTTGTTCATTTTATTAAAGGGTTTACCGAGTTTATAAGAACTGGAAAAATTCAAGAAGAAACGGAAAATCTTGAGGTTATCTTTGAAGAAGGGGAAATAATTGAAAGCGAACCAACATTTAGATATTGCACAGAAGCACTTATAGTAAATGATAATGATATAGACTTAGAAGTTATTAAAGATGATTTGAGGGATATTGGAGATTCTTTAATAGTAGCAGGAAATAGTAAAAAGGCAAGAATTCATATTCATACTGATTATCCACAAGATGTAATGAGTATTTTGAGAAATAGAGGGATTATAATACAGCAAAAGGCTGATGATATGAGAAGGCAATATGAAGCTTCCTTTGTACGAAAAAGTAAAATAGCTCTTGTAACTGATTCAATTGCAGATTTACCTCAGGAATTTATGGACAAGCATCAAATTCATATGATTCCACTAAATATTATAGTAGGTGAGAGTAGTTACTTGGATAAGGTGACTATGACTCCAGATATATTTTATGATTTAGTAGAAAGAATTGAGGAATACCCATCCTCTGCACAGCCTTCTCCTAAAGTTGTTGAGAATCTATATTCAACCTTATTGAGACACTATAATGAGATTATTGTAATAACAGTAGCAAGTGTTCAAAGTGGAACCAATTCAGTATTTAAAAAGGTTGCAGAAGAAATGGCTGCAGAAGGCAAGCGAATTGAGGTTATAGATTCTAGACAGAATTCAGGAGCTGAGGGTCTCCTAGTTCTTAAGGCAGCAGAGCTTATTGAAGATGGAAGGTCTTTGGACGATATAATATCAATAATCGAGAAACTTAGAGAACGTACTAAGATACTTGTAAGTGTGGATACGCTAAAGTATATGGTTAGATCTGGTAGGCTCAGTAAGTTATCAGGAATAGCTGGAAAGATTGTTAATTTAAAGCCAGTAGTATCCCTTGATGAGCAAGGCAAAGGAAAGATCGAAGATAAGGCATTTAGCAATAAATCTAATATTAATAAAATAGTAAATATAGTAAATGCAACTCATAACAAAGATAGAGTTTCTAGATATTCTATAGTACATGCAAATGATGAAGAAAAAGCTGAAGAACTTAAGAATAAGATTAAAAACGTTTTAGGTTTAGATCCTGAATATATAATGAATATCTCAACAATAGTTGGTATGAGCGCAGGAGAAGGGAGCGTAGCTGTAGCATTTATGAGTGAAGGAGGTCTATGATGAACAATATTTATATAAATGTAGCATTGGTGATTTTAGTATATTTCACAATAATATTTATAGTAGCACAGATTATGAAGAACAATTCAATAGTCGATAGTTTTTGGGGTCCTGGGTTTCTTGTGGTTGCATTATTTACATTTCTCCTTTCTGATTATAGAGGCACAAAGGCAACAGTAGTTACTGGATTGGTAGCAATTTGGGCAATAAGATTATTTACCCATATTACTATCAGGAATTGGAATAAACCTGAAGATTATAGATACATTAATATGAGAAAGAGATGGGGGAATAAGAATCCTTTATTGAAGGCATATTTAAATGTATTTGTATTTCAAGGAATTATGCTTTTTATAATAGCTATACCTATAACAATTGCCAACACTTCTGATAATCAGGTCATTGGAATTGTAGGATTAGTTGGATTGTTAGTTTGGATTGTAGGCTTTTATTTTGAGTCAGTTGGGGACAAACAACTAAAGGAATTCAAGTTAAATCCAGAAAATAAGGGCAAGATAATGACAGAGGGGCTGTGGAGCTATACTAGACATCCTAATTACTTTGGAGAAGCAACAATGTGGTGGGGAATATTCCTTATTTCCTTGCCTGGATTATCCCATATATGGATAATAGTAAGTCCTTTGTTAATTACATTGCTTCTTTTATTTGTTTCAGGCGTTCCTTTACTAGAAAAGAAGTATAAGGATAGACCGGATTTTATAGAATATACTAAGAGAACAAATAAGTTCTTCCCATGGTTCCCAAAATACTAAGATCAAAGGAGCAAAAGATTGAAAAATACAAATAAATTAAAGCATAAATATAAAATTATAGTTTTGTTAACCTTTATTATAATGGTAGGTACAAATGCTCTTGCAAATATTATTCCAATAAACGGAGTTAATACTGGAGAGGTTTCGGACAATTATCCAAATCTATTCGGACCTGCAGCTATTACATTCTCAATATGGGGGCTCATCTATTTACTGCTAGCAGGCTACACTGCTTATCAGTTATTTAAGCCTGGGACAGGAAATTTAAGCATAAAAAAGATTAATAAAATTGGCTTGTTATTTTCAATATCATCCATAGCAAACACATTATGGGTTTTGTCCTGGCATTATGATTTTATAGGCATTTCGATGCTTCTAATGATTGCAATACTGATAAGTCTTATATTAATAAATCAAACTCTTGTTAATGAGAATTTAACTAAGATAGAAAAGCTTTTAGTAAAACTACCATTTCAAATATATTTTGGATGGATTACAGTGGCAACAATAGCAAATGCTACTGTTTTACTAGTGAGTCTTAAATGGGATGGATTTGGAATTTCAGATGTCACCTGGACAATAATAATCCTTTTAGTTGGAACTTTAATAGGTAACCTTACTTTGAGATACAATAATGCAATAGCTTATGGGGCAGTATTTTTATGGGCTTATACAGGAATATTAATTAAACATATCTCCACTTCAGGATTTTCTGGACAATATCTTTCAGTAATTATTACTGTTATAATCTCTTTGCTAGTCTTTGCTAGTAATATGTTCATTACCTCAAAACAGTAGTGATTTTTCACTACTGTTTTTTTCTACATAGGTATATTCACCACCACATTCCTGAGAAATATCTATACAATCATGAATCAAGTATATATTTAGTCAGAAGGTGGAAATCAAAAAAATAATATATTATTTATTACCCATTAAAATATATTGACTTAAATAGTCTAAATTGTTACATTGAGAATGTATCTCCTAATTCTAAATACTAAACGGAGATAATAAATGTTAGTTAAAAATCATAGTATTATGTTGTCCATATATGGATAAATCAGTGTATAGAAACCCTTAGCAGTGTATTGATGCTTAATGCATAATTTTGTATGAGAGGAAAGGATATGATATGAAACCACTAAATATTGCATGTACAAGAACATCCATGGCTTATTTTATGACCGGGAGAGATTGTATTTTAACTGAAGAAACTGATTTTACTGACATAGCAGCAGTTGTTTTAACAGACTTGGATACTAAATGGATTGATGCTGCAACTAAAACCAAATTTGATATTCCTATAATAATAATTACGAGAAAGAATAAAATAATTGATCCTAATATTGCTGAAAAAGCTTATTTGGTACTAAATGGGGAAAATGAGAATTTAGAAAAAAATAGTTCGGAAATAGAAAAGGCTGCTATTAAATATCAAGAAAAAGTATTGCCGCCATTTTTTAGGTCCTTGGCTAATTACATGGAAATGCACAACGTTAAATTTAATTGTCCAGGGCATCAAGGTGGACAATATTTTAAAAAACACCCTGCAGGTAGATATTTATATGATTTTTATGGGGAGAATATATTCCTAACAGATATCTGTAATGCTGATGTTGCTCTTGGAGATCTTTTAATCCATCAAGGACCACCTGCAGATGCTCAAATAAATGCAGCAAGGGTTTATAATGCTGACAAAACCTACTTTGTAATGAATGGAACTAGTACAGCAAATCAAGTAACCATAAATGCATTGGTGACCCCTGGAGATTTGGTTCTATTTGATAGAAACAACCATAAGTCCGTATATACTTCTGCCTTGATACAAGCAGGAGGCAATGCAGTTTTTTTAGAGACAGCAAGAAATCCATTTGGCTTTATCGGTGGTATAGATGAACATTGTTTTGATGAAGCTTATTTAAGAGAATTAATTAAGGAAAGAGACCCTGATAAGGCTAATGATGCTAGACCATTTCGATTAGCTGTAATCCAGTTGGGTACTTATGATGGAACTATATATAATGCAAGACAAGTGGTTAATAAGATTGGACATCTTTGTGACTATATTTTATTTGATTCTGCTTGGGTTGGATATGAACAGTTTATACCTATGATGAAAGATTGTTCCCCACTGCTTTTAGATCTTAATAAAGATGACCCTGGAATCTTTGTGACACATTCTGTCCATAAGCAACAGGCAGGATTTTCACAAGCCTCATATATTCATAAAAAGGATAGCCATATAAGAAACCAAAAAAGATATATAGACCATAAAAGGTTTAATAACTCCTTTAGGACATTTGCAAGTACTAGTCCATTTTACCCTCTATTTGCATCATTGGATGTCAATGCAAGGATGCAGGATGGTGAAGCTGGTAAATATTTATGGGCAGAGTGCATAAAAGTTGGTGTTGACGCAAGAAAAGAAATTTTAAAGAGATGTAGTTTGGTTAAACCTTTTATACCAACTGTCATAAGGGGGAAGAGTTGGGAAGATTATGATACTGAGGAAATAGCAAATTCTATTGAATTCTTTGAATTTAAGCCAGGTGAGAAGTGGCACTCTTTTGAGGGTTATGGAGATAATCAATATTTTGTAGACCCAAACAAATTTATGCTTACAACCCCGGGTATTGATGTTGAAAGCGGAGAATATGAGGAGTTTGGAATTCCTGCAGTTATTCTTGCCACTTATTTAAGGGAAAGCATGATTATACCTGAGAAAAATGACTTTAATTCAATTCTTTTTTTAATGACACCAGCAGAAACACCTGAAAAAATGGAGATTCTTGTGTCAGATTTAGAAGAATTTGAAAGAATAGTCAAAGAGGACAGATATATAAGTGATGTGCTTCCTGAGCTTTATAGAAATAATGAAGAACGTTACAAGGGTTACACAATTAGAAGGCTATGCCAAGAAATGCATGATTTCTATAAGGAAAATGATGCAAAAACCTCCCAAAAACAGTTATTCAGAAAGGATTACTTTCCAGAGGTAGCAATAAATCCTAGAGAAGCTAACTGTGAACTTGTAAGAAATAATGCAAGATTAGTTAAACTAGAAGACATAGTTGGTGAAATCGCATTAGAAGGAGCTTTACCTTATCCACCTGGTGTTTTCTGTGTTGCTCCTGGAGAGAGATGGAATGAAGTTGCTCAAAAATATTTTCTAATTCTGGTAGAAGGTATAAATAAATTTCCTGGATTTGCACCTGAAATTCAAGGTGTTTATTTAGAAAATGAAAATGGTCGTATTTATGGATATGCATATGTATTAGATAAACAAAGTTAAATAATATTTATAAAATAAAGGCAAAGGGATTCCCTTGCCTTTATTTTACGTTTAATCCTATTATGTCAAATTCCTTGTTAAGAAGGTCTGATGCATATCTTGCTGGTTTGATTTCTACAGTATTTTCTATAACTAGAGCTTCTTTATAAAGATATACTAATATACCATCTATTTCATATAAATTATAATTCTCCGGATCCACCGGCCCCTTGAGTTTTACGAATAACTCAGGTTTAGAACTTCAACAACCACTGGGAATTTCTTTATAAATAGTTATTGTTTTTTTACCCATAGATTTTAAGATGGATTTTACTTCACTATCTATTATTATATTCATTTCTATTTATCCACCTCCTTTTTTGATTTATACCCCAATATACAAAGTAGAATTCTAATATGTAAAAAAAGCATCCTTTGAGGGCGCAATTAATTGTGAAGCTTTAATTTCAACTTTATATAGTTGGTGCAGGAGCTTTTACTAAAATTAGTTCTAAGGTATCTTCATGAAGATTTCTAACATTCATTTTAATACCTTTAGGAATCTTTAATAGTGACCCCTTCTCTTAAACATGCTTTTCCTGTTCATCAAGATTTATTGATAGTACTGCTGTAGATATGATTTTAAAGGGTTGCGTTAGAGTTCAAAATATTGATTTAGATGGAAAATACTTACGATAAATGATTTTATTGAAGGTGATTCAGTGGGGGTTAATTTGATTTTTGCAAGTAGAAATAATATTTAAAAAGTTTAAAGTTGGTAGTGATGTAATCCTAGAGGGACCTCTTGGAGATGAATTGGTACCAAGTAAAGATGCTAAAAAGGTATTGTTCGTTGCAAATGGTATTGGTATAACACCTTTCATCGAAAGTTCTACTTGATTTTTTGTGGTAGGTTTTGTTTTATCTATCAATAGTAAGTTTGTTTTTTGTTTCTTATATTGCAAACATTTGCAGGCTTTGATAGTATGATACTAGGGTAGTGAAATTTAATAATAAAAAGCAACTATCATGAAGAATAACAAAATAAATTTTTATATCGT
>CAZAJU010000023.1:14763-24889 GCA_964485455.1 uncultured Tissierella sp. | reverse complement strand
TCCTCTGCTCTTTCCGTAAGATTATTTCGTATTTCTCTCTCCAAAGAAGGGAATAGAAGCCTTTTATATCCATCTATAATGGCAGCTTCAATATATTGAGTTGTAAAGGACTGATTCTTAATAATAAAGGATTTAATTAGAGTAGTTATTTCTTCTTCTGGTTCACTTATGCCAACCTTTAGTTTCTTTTCCTTTTCACCTCGGTTTAGAGCAAGGATTCTATGATTAGGAATAGACTTAACAGGTTCCTTATAGTCATAATACATTTCATAAACAGTTTTTTCAGCGGAGTCTACTCCTTGTGATACAATAAGCCCTTTTATATTTAAAATCTTCTTAATACTCTCTCTATAATCAGGATTATCAGATACCATCTCAGCTATTATGTCCATAGCACCAGCTATAGCTTCTTCTTCTGTTGTAACTCCCTTTTCTTCATCAATATAAGAAACAATTGATTTATGGAATTCATCCTCAGAAAGACTCTGAGATAATATAATTTCAGCCAATGGTTCCAAACCTTTTTCCTTTGCTATGGTAGCCCTTGTCCTTCTTTTTTGCTTATATGGCCTATATAAGTCTTCCACCCTCTGAAGTGATTCAGCCTTGATTATGTCCCCTTTAAGCTCTTCTGAGAGCTTCCCTTGTTCATCAATTAGTCTTATTACCTCTTCTTTTCTTGCTTCCAAGTTTCTTAAGTATGTAAGGCGATTAAATAGTTCCCTTAGGACTACGTCTTGCATCTCACCTGTCATTTCTTTTCTATATCTAGCTATAAAGGGAATTGTATTTCCCTCATCTAATAATTCAACTACATTTTTTACATGGGTAGTTTTTAAATTAAGTTCATGGGCTAATTTATCTATTATGTCCATATTTCCCTGCCTTCTTTCCAAATGATTCCTCAAACGTACAAAAATTCATCTTTTATTTTATAATAATTAAATTATAATTACAAGGTTTTAGATATTAAATGGCAAAATCCTACAAGCAATTTTGAATTTCATTATTTACTAAAATATATACTACAATACACCAAAAAATTCCTTCTACTTCAAAAAACTTCTATTTAATATACAAAATTTTACTACGGAAAACAGAGGATTTTTACATAATAAAAGCCCTATTTAAGGGCCATATATTTTAAGTATTCGTTTATAAAAATGTCTATGTCTCCATCCATGACCCTATAAACATCTCCAACTTCAGCATTGGTTCTATGGTCCTTAACCATGCTATATGGATGAAAAACATAGGACCTAATTTGGGAACCCCAGCCTATCTGTGAATAATTACCCTGGAGGTCTTCAATTTTTTCCTTGTTTTCTTCTTCTTTTATTTGAATTAGCTTAGCTTTTAACATGTTCATTGCAGTAGCTCTATTAGTATGTTGAGATCTTTCCGACTGACACTGAACTATTACACCAGTAGGTATATGAGTTATCCTAATAGCTGAATCTGTTGTATTTACATGCTGTCCACCAGCACCTGAGGATCTATAGGTATCTACCTTTAAGTCCTTTTCATTAATCTCAATATCTACATTATCATCAATTTCAGGAAATACATCGATGCTGGCGAAAGATGTATGTCTCTTACCTGCAGAGTCAAAAGGTGAAATTCTAACAAGTCTGTGAACCCCCTTTTCGGATTTAAGGTACCCATAAGCATTTACTCCTTTTACCAGTAAGGTAACAGATTTTATTCCCCCTTCAGTATCCGATTGCAAATCCAAGGTTTCAGTCCCGTACTCCTTTGATTCTGCCCATCTCCTAAACATTCTAAGAAGCATTTCTGCCCAGTCCTGAGCTTCCAATCCACCTACTCCTGCATGTATGGAAAGAATGGCATTATTCCTATCATAATCCCCGCTTAATAAGGTAGATAGCTTGAATTCCTGTGCCTTATTCTCTACATGCTTCATCGTTTTTTCTATTTCCTTATACTCTTCATAGGATTCTTCCTCAATAACCAACTCTATCAAGATTTCTAAATCCTCAATTTCTGATACAAGAGTTTCATATTCCTTTATTTCCAAGGTGGAGTTTTTTATCTCTTGCATTATCTTCTGTGCCTTTTGAGCATCCTTCCAGAAATTTTCCTCATAGGAAAGCCTCTCTAAATCCCCTACCTTATCCTTTAGTCCAGATATGTCAAAGAGAAACACCCAACTCTAAGACCATTGACTTTATGTCCTTAAGATTTTCTCTAACTAAATAAATATCCTCCAAAAAATCACTTCCTCTTACCTATAAATTCGCTCCGTGGCATTTCTTATATTTCTTGCCGCTTCCACATGGACATGGATCGTTTCTTCCTACCTTCTTTTCCTTGTTTACAAAAGTCTTATTAGCAGGCTGATCATCTAGGTTTGTTGATGTTGGATCAGCTACCCTTACTCTTTGAACCTTTTCAGGATGTTCTACATGATATAAGAATTTTACTGTATCCTCGGCTATGCTCTCATTCATGGCATCAAACATATCAAAGCCTTCCTTTTGATAAGCCATTACAGGATCCTGCTGTCCATATGCCCTTAAGCCAATTCCCTGTCTTAGTTGCTCCATGGCATCAATATGGTCCATCCATTTTCTATCTACTACTTGTAATAGTATAACTCTTTCTATTTCTCTAAATTTATCAGAACCAAATAAATCTTCTTTAGATTTATAAATTTCTTCAGCCTTTTCCATAATGATTTGGGCTAATTTATCCTTTGTTAAGGAGTTCTTATCTATAGCTGAAAATAGGTCCTTCTTAATTCCAAACATATTGGCTGCAAAATTCTCAAGACCTTCTAAATCCCAATCTTCAACAACCTTGGTTTGTCTTGTGAATATTTCAATATTTGAATCTACTAAATGCCTTGCCATTTCAGCAATGTGATCCCTTAGGTCCTCTCCTTCTAGTACCTTTCTTCTCTCTCCATAAATTACTTCTCTTTGCTTATTCATTACATCATCATATTTCAATACATGCTTTCTGATTCCGAAGTTATTTCCTTCAACCTTCTTCTGAGCATTTTCAATGGTCTTTGTAAGTATGGCATGCTCTAGAGGCTCATCCTCAGGCATGTTCATGCTGTCTATAATACCTCTAAACCTATCCCCTGCAAAGAGTCTCATCAAATCATCCTCAAGGGATATATAGAATCTGGAGCTACCAGGGTCTCCCTGTCTACCGGATCTTCCTCTTAGCTGATTATCTATACGTCTAGATTCATGACGTTCAGTACCTATAATATGAAGTCCTCCAACTGCTGCTACTTTCTCACGCTCCTCATCTGTCTGAGGCTTGTATTTTTCTATTAGGGATTTATATACACCTCTAGCTTCTATAACCTCAGGAATCTCTACATCAAAGAAGCTATCCACAAGTGATATAACCTCGTCAGTATATCCCTTCTTCTTCAGCTCAAGCTTAGCTATATTTTCAGGATTTCCTCCAAGGACTATATCCGTTCCTCTACCTGCCATGTTAGTAGCAATAGTCACTGCTCCAAATCTACCTGCTTGAGCTACTATTTCAGCTTCTCTTTCATGCTGCTTGGCATTTAACACCTCATGGTTAATGCCTTCCTTCTTGAGCATTTTAGATAGAATTTCAGATTTTTCAATAGTTATAGTACCTACCAGTACTGGTTGCCCTGTACTATGTCTTTCTTTTATCTCTTTCACTACTGCTCTAAACTTAGCTTCTTCGTTCTTATATACACTATCTGCTAAATCCTGTCTGATGACAGGCTTATTAGTAGGAATTTCTACAACATCCATATTGTAGATTTCTCTAAATTCGTCTTCTTCAGTTTTAGCAGTACCAGTCATACCTGAAAGTTTCTCATACATTCTAAAATAATTTTGGAATGTTATAGTTGCAAGGGTTTTAGATTCACTTCTTACATTCAGACCTTCCTTTGCTTCTATAGCTTGATGAAGTCCATCACTATATCTTCTTCCAAACATTAGACGACCTGTAAATTCATCTACAATGATTACTTCTCCATCCTTGACTACATAATCTATATCCCTTTTCATTATAGCTTTTGCCTTCAATGCTTGGTTTATATGATGTGCTATCTCCATGTTATTAACATCAGATAGATTCTCTAGTCCGAAGAAACCTTCAGCCTTAGCAGTTCCATTCTCCGTAATGGATACAGTTCTTGCCTTCTCATCTATAAGAAAATCAACTGTCTCTTCCTTTATCTCTCTGTTAAATGGATCTTGTTTTTCCTCATTTGGGTCTATAACCCTACTCGTAAGGTTTCTTACAAAGTTGTTGGCAACTTCATAAAGCTTTGTAGACTTATCTCCCTGTCCTGAGATAATAAGAGGAGTTCTAGCCTCATCAACTAAAATACTGTCAACCTCATCCACTATTGCATAATATAGTTTTCTTTGGACCATTTCTTCCTTGTAGATTACCATATTATCCCTTAAATAATCAAAGCCAAATTCATTATTGGTTCCATAGGTAATATCACAATTATATGCTTCTCTACGCTCTTTATTTGTAATTCCATGGACTATACAACCTACGGTCAAGCCTAAAAATTCGTAAACCTTTCCCATCCATTGCCTGTCACGACGAGCAAGATAATCATTGACAGTTACTATATGAACTCCTTTCCCTGTAATTGCATTTAAATATGCAGAAAGAGTGGAAACCAAAGTCTTACCTTCCCCAGTTTTCATTTCTGCAATTCTACCATGGTGAAGTATTATTCCTCCTTCAATTTGTACCTTGAAGTGTTTCATTCCAAGTACTCTCCAAGAAGCTTCCCTTATCACTGCAAAAGCCTCTGGTAATAGTTCATCCAGAGTCGTTCCATTATTATATCTATTCTTAAATTCTTGTGTCTTTTCCTTTAGTTCTTTGTCAGATAGCTTTGATATTGTTTCATCCAAAGCCATTACCTTATCAACTAGGGATGAAATCTTCTTCAACTCCCTTTCACTATAGGTGCCAAATACCTTATCTAATAAGCCCATTATTGAACCATCCTTTCATACTGCTTTACCACCCCACTATTTTATCATTTATTTTTAAGCATAGCAAGAAATTGCGTGGCGATACTATCACACCACTGTAGATATTGGGAAATATCTAAACTATGTTTTATTTTCAAATCAAAAAAAGACATATAGTAAACTTCCTCTCTAGCTTACTATACATCTTTTCAACAAAAATATGCAAAAGGTGCAGGATTTCTCCTGCACCAATATTTAAATCTCTGGTTGTATCAAACCATAATTTCCATCTTTTCGCTTATATACCACAGATATATCTTCAGTCTCTGCATCTTGATATACGAAGAAGTTATGTCTTAATAGCTCCATCTGTAGTATAGCTTCATCAGATGACATAGGTTTTAGTGTAAATCTCTTAGTTTTTACCAATGATGGTTTTTCACTATCATCTGTTACTGGTAATGGCACAACATTTTCAAATCTGATCGTCTCATTGTTTTGATATCTCTTTTGCAATCTAGTCTTATACTTTCTAATTTGTCTTTCAAGGATATCAACAGTCCTATCAATTGATGCATACATATCATCACTTGATTCTTCAGCACGTATAATCGTTCCAGGTAGGTTTATGGTAACCTCAATAATTTTTCTGTTTTTTTCTGTACTAAATGTAACATTACCTACAATGTCTCTCTGGAAATACTTGTCTAGCTTGCTCAGTTTCTTATCGGTTACATCCCTCAGAGCTTGAGTTACCTCAACATTCTTGCCAGCAAAATTTAAATTCATAAACCCAACTCCTTTCATATAAGTCATAAGACTTATACTATTTGATATTATATTACCCACTATTAGCTATAAAACCAACAAAATTTAATTTTTATATAACATTTATTTTACTTGTTATTAAAATTGTGGACAACTTGTCAATAATGCTGTGGATAATGTGGGCAACTCTGTGGAAAACATTTCTTTACAGATGTGGATTTGGGGATTAATAGTTCATAACTGTTCTAAATTTCAAGAGGATATGCTATAATTTTAAAAAAGACAGCGGGGTATTAGTATGAAGGAAAAAAAGGATTTTAAAATTGGTCTTAGAACAATAAAAACTGGTGTTGCAGTAGGTTTAAGTATGTATATAGCCAGCCTCTTTAATTTAAAAAGTCCTATTTTTACAGGTGTTGCTGCAGTCATGGCAATGCAATCCTCTGTTTTTGAATCCTTTAAGATGGGTAAGGATAGGATGCTCGGTACCTTTGTTGGCGCTATTATAGGACTTATATTTTCGTTTTTACTTCCAAATAATTATTTGTTTATGTCCCTGGGGATAATTGTTGTAATATATATCCACAACCTACTGGAATGGAATAAATCCTTAACTCTTTCAGCAATTGTTTTTCTAGCCATATTCATCAATAGAGAGAGTGCAAGAATACCTTATGCAACCAATAGGGTCCTAGATACTTTTATAGGGATTTCCGTAAGCGTTTTAATAAACTATCTCATTCTGGCTCCAAATACTAAAAAATCCTTTATTAAAAGAAAGGTGCATATCTTTCAAACTAGCAAGAATTTCATATATAATCTGGTTAAAAATAAGGGTGAAATTTCCCTTGGCGAGCTAAGTGAGGATATAAAAGAACTTGAAAATATTTATTCAATTTATAAGGAGGAGTTAAAGCTCCATATAGCTAGAGGAAAGTTAAATGAGGATTCTATTCATATTATATCCCTACTAGATGATATATATAAGGAACTAGAGACAATTTATAGGCTTGATATTAGACCCATCTTAAATGAAGTAAATGCCCGATTATTTGAAGAGATCTATTCTGAAGGCTTTGTTCCACAAGCTAGGGAAAATAATGAAATTGATATTGTATATAACTATCATTTAAATGATATCTTTAATAAAATAATAAAAATAGATTCTTTACTGAAAAAAGGTTCCGGAGACTAGCTTCGGAACCTTTTTCAATCAAACTTGTATTGTTTTTAATTATTCTTGTTTTTAGCATTGGTTATAGCTTTAAGCAGCTCTTCTCCTGTGAATGGTTTTAGCAAATATCCTAATGCGTCAGTGGAGGCGATTTTGTCTTGATACTGGCTGTAGGCAGTTACATAAATTACCATAGCGCTCACTCCAAGCTTTCTCATTTCAGAGATTACCTCAATCCCATTTTTTTTAGGCATCTCTATGTCTAATAAAATTAGGTCCGCGTTCAACTCGGAAATATCACTTAAAAATTTAGTGCTATCATCATAAGCTCCTACAAGCTCCACATCCTTTATTTCTGAAAGCTTGATTTTGAGCCCTTGCAATGCATAATATTCATCATCTACTATTACAACCCTCAATCAAATCACCTAATTTCATTTTCATTTTACTATAGAAACCTAATCAATGACTAAACCAAAATAGATTTACACAAACAAAGGCTTAATTGTTTAATTAATACAAGATATCCTCTCCACCGCCTTGTCGTGGTATATAGTAATGTGTTTGAGATGCTTCTTCAATCTCCATGTAAGACCAATGTGTGGTTGGTACATCCGGCCAGCTTGGTTTATTTACTCCAAATAGTGGCCCACGTTCAAATAATCGGTTGACAATCTTTACTGCCTCGGCTCTAGATAGATTGTTATGAGGCTTGTAGGTGTTATCAAAATATCCATCAACTATTCCTGCTTTTCTTACTGCTTCTATCTCTTTTACCCCCCAATAGCTTGCTTCTACATCGATAAAGCTTGACTTAGTATATGCTATGGTATCTAGTTTTTTGTACCTTGCCCCTATGGCTGCCATCTCTCCTCTTGAGATTGGAGCATCCGGACGGAAGTTGCCGTTTGCATCTCCTATCATTAATCCAGTAGCTTTTATAAATTCAATTTCTTTTAATGCCCAGTGTGTTTCTTTTAAATCCGGATATGTGCTATATACAGTCTTTGTAGCATCAAATCCTAGGTTTCTTGCTAGTATAGCTGCCATTTCTGCTCTTGAGATAGATTTCTCAGGTTTAAAGGTATTATCCCCATATCCTTTGATATATGAATTGTGTTGATTTGATTGTGTATTTAATAATTCATTGTAGCCCTCCATATTTAATATGGTAAAGGTACTAAATTTATTTACACCAAATTGCAAACCAAGCATTCCCTGATTGTATTCTACAGCCTCTGGTTTTAGAAGTTCTTTATCTCCATCTGAGTGCTCTATAAAGATAACTAGGTCGGATAGGAACTTTTCTCTTTCAACTATATTAGTTGGTAGTTCTACATCTCTTAATGGAAATACTAGTGTAACAGCACGACTTTGCATATTTGTTTCTATGGTCATAGGACGTGTTACTACATTTATCTTTTGACCCTTTGCAAACTGTGTGACGATTTTTTCTACTCTTGCCCTTTCTTCTACTTCACGTCGCAATGGCTCTTCTTTAATTGGTACGAATCTGAAATAGAGGTCTTTTTCTAAGTTAGCAAGTGATGATGGTGGTATTAGTACCTTTGCATTTTCTGTATAGATTTCAAAGTTTACTTTTGCATCTGCAATTTGTTTGTGTGTATCTTTTGGTAGTGAGAAGTCTATACTTGATACCTCATCCTTTGGATCCGTAATCACCACACGTACTAGATTTTGTCCCATACCTATTATTGATTTTATGGTTTCTTTTGCTAGCTCTGGTGCGAATGTTACTTTATCATTCTTTTTACCGTCAGCATCTGTTGTACGAGTTATTGGTGTTTTACTTACAACATCCTGACCTAGTTTTCCGGTTTCCACATCAACGTTTATTTGCTCGGTCTTTGGTTGATAGCCTCCGCCATCCCCACCGTTATCATCTGAAGTCCATTTGGCGTATAGGGCTGTTGTTGCTGTTACTGTATCTGTGCCTAAATTCCACTTAGTTTTTAAGTCCGCATCCTTATACCAACCTGCAAAGTTGTATCCCGGTTTTATAGGTTGAGTTGTTATAGTTCCTCCATAGCGTATGGTTTCTGGTGATATATCAGAACCACCATTACTATTAAATGTCACAGTATATGTGTTTCTATCATAGTAATATCCCAATGCTAGTGAACCATCACCTGCAATAGTTCCGCTACTTGCTCTTTTAGCCTGGTTTTCTGTAAACCCCTCATATACTTGAGGTTGCATGTCGTCCACCGTTACATTAGTATTTGTTTCACCTGTTTTAGTTTCATAGTCAATTGGTATATATCCATCACCTATTATATTTTGATGATAGTGCCCTACTGTATATGGTGTGTCGGTATTTGGTGTCCATTTAGCATATAAAGTTTGGTCATTTGTTAATTTTACTACATCAGTGCTCTCAACTTTCGTTCCATCTGAGGCATACCATCCATTCAGGGTATATCCTTGCCTTGTTGCAGTTTTAAGTTGACCATATTTAAAATCATAGATGGCTGTGGCACTTGAAACTCCATCTATAATTTCACCTCCCTGGGTGTCATATTCTAGAGTGAAAATCTTCGGAGCCCATTGGGCATATAGTATGTGAGCATCAGGATTTGTAACCTTAGTATTGTTTTCAACCTTAAGCGAATTATCAAGACTGCTAACAGCCCATTCTTTTTTATTAGCATTCCAGGTAGAGGTTAAAGCTGAAACCTGCTCTTTAAACCAGCCTAATAGATCATAGCCCGTGCGTGTTAAATTTTGAATAGTATTCTTAAAATCATTATTAGCACCATATTCCCCGTCGAATGTAACATTTATGGGCCCGGGTGTCGTTACTTCTGCTGCTTGAGGAGCAAAGCTTACTTGTATATCTTTTGGTTGCCATATTGCATAAAGTGTTAATTCCTTGTTTAGCATTTCGAATGTGCTTCCTACTTCATAAGTCTCCCCTGTACCATCTGCTTCACTATTCCAACCTGCAAAATCATAGCCTTCCCTTGCCAAATCTCCTACATCAGTTACTGTTACAGTATCACCAGGATAGTGTAATACACTTTCTATTGCGGCTCCTGTAGTATTTCCATTTCCATCATATATGACATTGTTTAGCTCAGCTTCAGACCAATGAGCATATAAGGCGTGGTCCGTGGTCGTCTTTACAATAGTTTTATTTGTAACTAGGCTACCAGCTGAAGCATCAGTATACCAGCCATCAAGCCAGTAGCTA
>CAZAJU010000023.1:0-14663 GCA_964485455.1 uncultured Tissierella sp. | reverse complement strand
ACCTTCCCATTGTGCATATAGAGTATGGTCAGCTGCTACTTTTATATTTGAGCTACTTGTTACTTCATCTCCACCATCTGCCTCTGTATACCATCCCTTAAATGTATAACCAGGCCTTATAAAGCTACTATCCGGCAAATCTGAGCCATATGTAAGGCTAAGGTCAGGCTCGTAATATTTATCGCTTGGAGCTTTTACGTAATTATCACCCATGTTAAAGCTTACTTTAATTAGTTTTGGTTTGAAATAAGGATATGATGTGCCTTCATCAATGGCCCAAATTTTATCAAAATCCCAACCTTTATTTGTGAAAGTGGATTTCGTCTGCATAACTCCAGTTGTTGCACTTGTAATATCTTGGGTAATATTAGTATAAGGATTAGGTTTGCCTCCGATTCCAAACCATAGCGGAAAAGAATAAATTGTATTGTCAAAGAATGAATTTGTTACAGCACTATCATTTCCCAAGAAACCTACTAATACACCTTTAAAATAAACGGTTCCTGTTACTTTGCCGGTTGCATAGCATTTGGTTATTGTTCCTCCATACGCTCCTCCAACGAGTCCACCAGCTTCTCCCCCAGGATACTTATCTTTAAGTTGATCTAAATAACCATGTACATTACCCTTAGCATAGGAATTATTGATATTGCCGTAAGGACTACTACCAACTAACCCACCAAGAATTGTATAACCTGATACAGAAGCATCTGCATAAGAGGTTGTTATCTCTCCCTTATATTGACGGCCTACAAGACCACCAATATCAGTACCCCCTGCAACTGCACTTCCTATTACAGCACCTGTCACAGAACAATCACTTATTATTGTGTTTTCAGCCCAACCTACCAAACCACCAACAGAACTTTTACCACTCACATTTACATCTTTTAACTTTACATTGGATATTTTTGCATTTGTATTTGTAAATCCAAATAAGCCAATTCCTTGTCCTGATGGTCTGTTTATTGTGAGTCCACTGATGGTTTTTCCATTGCCATCAAAATGACCTATGAATCTAGTAGAATAATTCCCTATTGGTTCCCAGCCTAAACCTCCATTGGCACTGCTAGATGCATAGGTAATGTAGCCCTCATCGCCCGTACCAAGGTCATTCATTAGTTTATAATTTCCGCTTAAGTTATTACGTATATTATGTAAATCTTCCCAGGTTTTAATTTCAATTACTGAAGGCTCCACTGCATTCACCGGAAAGTTGAACATTGAAATTATTAACGTAAATATCAATATAAAACTAATTAATCTCTTCATTATTTTCCTCCTCATTATCTTTGTTTTTATTGGTTAAATGTATTTTCAGTATATATACAGAAACCTTAACAAAGTCTAAACTAAATTCTAGGTTTGGAATAATTTCTTTTAAAAAACAAAAAACCAAGCTAGGATACATAGACTGTTTCGTAGCTTGGTTTAGTTAAACTATTTAATTTTCCTCTTCTCCTGTGTGTGTTAAGAGAATTTTTTTGAAATATTTAGATTTGGTGTGATTTTTGTGGCTTTCGTAGTGTTTTATTAGTTGTCTAAGTAGCTCTTCATATTTCAACTCGTAGTGCTGAACTAGATTTAAATTCCAGCTGTAATAACGGTCTTCAAACAATGGCCCTTTATACAGTGCTACTGCCATTTCCATAGATTCTACTCTTTGTTCTTCAGGAATCTTTTTATCATTAGCCTTATCATAAAATTCATCAAAATTTAACATGTCACATTCTGTTTCTTCTAAAATTATTCGCATCTTTCCTCTTTTAGAATCTATGGGCAGCTTTATATTCAACCTGTTTTCCTGTTGCTTTAGATAGTAAAATGCCACATGAATGTTTGCCATGCTTTTTTCACTGTTTTCCTCTGGCCATAGAGCTTCAGCAATTTTTTCTTTTTGAACAAATTGTCCTTTTTCGTAAATAAGGTAAGCTAGGAGCTCCTCGGATTTTTTTGTCTTCCATCCTGTATTGAACTCTATGTTTTTATACTTAATTGAAAAATTGTGAAAGCAATTTATTTTAATAGTAGCATCATATATTTCCTTGGCTTCAAAGCTTGATAGCTGTGTTCTTACTCGATCGAGTGCCTTATTAAGCCTCTCAACACTCACAGGTTTTACAATATAATCTAATGCATTTACGTCAAAGGCCTGTACTGCATAATGACTTTGTGCAGTAACAAAAATTACATATGGTGATTGTCCCATGTCAAGGAGCTCAGCAAATACATCAAAGCCATTTTTCTTAGGCATCTCTACATCTAGTAATACAACATCAGGCATTATATGGAGAATTTCCTTTAAGAACAATTCACTATTATCATACATGCCTACAATTTCTATTCCATCAATCAAAGCAAGCTTCATTTTAAGGCCTTGAAGTGCAAAATATTCATCATCTACAATTGCTACCTTCAATTTATCACTCCCTATCCTTTGGTAACATAATAGTAACCTTAGTTCCTTCACCTATTTCGCTTTCAAATTTTAGTTCTGTGCTATAGAACATTTTAAGTCTCTTTTGTATGTTTGAAATTCCAACTCCGCCAGATTGTGTCTTATCTTCCTTTAGTGCTTCTTCTATTTGCTCTTTTGTCATTCCTGAGCCATCATCTTCAACCTCTATTCTGTAGCAGTCTGATAGATTTTTAACTCTTAATAAAACCGTTCCACTTGTACCTTGTTTTCTAATTCCATGCTTTATAGCATTTTCAACAAGGGGTTGTATTATAAGAGGTGGAAGCATGAGTTCTTTAACATTCTCAATAAAATACTCTACCTTTAGCTCATTCCTAAAACGAGCTTGTTCTATTTTTACATAAGCCTTAACAAATTCCAACTCCTCCTCAAATGGGATATACCTTTGGAGATTCCTAAAATCAAAGCTATGCTGCAGAAATTTTGAAAGGTCCAATATAAGCTCCCCTGCTTTTTTGCTATCTATATAGCAAAGTGCTTCAATAACATTTAATGCATTGAAAAGAAAGTGTGGCTTTATTTGGGCCTGTAAAAATGCTGTTTCCTTTGATACTACCTGTTCTTGGGATATATTATAAAGCTTTAGGACATTTTCTTTATCCGCCCCTAATTTCTTAACTAGCTCAGCCAGGCCCAATGATAGAAGAACTGCTTCAGCTACTATTGGAATAAGGATTAAAAACAATGTAAATTCATTATTTGGAATAAAACCCCATGCCCTTAGATTAAAAATTACTGATACTGATAGGGTAAATAACCACCCTATAAAAAGATATTTTGCATAGCTTATATTTCTTTGTATTGCCTGATAGGTTGTTGAAATAATAAATATTCCAACAATATTTGCAATTATAACAGAGGCTATGTTGCCCAAATACTTATAGCCTACGACCATAACCATTATATCAGCAATGCATAGTATAGTAAGAAAAACAGAGAATTTATCATGCTTTGGAAATGTTTTTTTGGTTTCAAGGTATGAACGGAAAAAATAGAGTGCAGCTATCATCATTAAAAGTCCAAGGGATGCCACATTTGCAATTAAGAGTTCAGCCATGTCTCCTAAGAATAAACGAAGACCTCCCATAACAGAGCCCTGATATAGTAATATTGTGCTTAAATATATTACATAGTACAGGTGTGCAGAAATTCTTAATGATGTAAACTGAATGAAATTATTAATGCCAAAGGCTATTACTAATCCGAAAAATAGTGCATTTATTGCAGCATAATCTTGACGCAAACTATTGTATATGCTTTCATTCATTACCCTAAACGAATAATTGTTAGTATAGCTTGAGCTTAGCTGAATATATACATACTTTTCTTTTGGAATCCTATCAGGCAATCTGAATACGGGATATGAAAAATCTTGGTCTTGATGCTCTTGATTTGGGTAACCCCAACCTGCAATATAGGTTTTATAATTTTCTTCAGCATTTGATATCGTTGGTATGTATAATACAACCTTTTCAACAGTTGGATTGGTAATTGATAGAAACATACTATCATTATATGATCTTTTTTCTGAGATTTTTTCTTTGTATTTTAGCAAATCATCTGTTTTTATTCTTACCCACCAGGTAGATGTATTGTTTCCCTTCATCAATCCGGATGCTAAGCTCCATGTATAATTGCCTGAGGCTTTATTAAATCTTTCTTCTTTAATTTCTCCAAATTCTAGAGTATTGTCGATATCCTCCATATACTCTATTCTCTTTATTGAACCAATTTGATTCCAATTCTTCCATTGGGTATATGCAAATGTAACCAATGCAAATATTAGAAATGTTAAAAGTGCTTTGGAAACCTGTATTTTAATTGTCTCTATGTCTTTTTTTGTTTTGATTGATTTGTTCTTACTTGATATCATCAAAACCTCCAAATTATCCTAATATTTTAAAGGCAATTTTTATTCAAATATTATTTTGTCGAATAATGTAATTTTATTGTTTTATTAATAATATCCTATAATTACCTCTCATTCAAGATTATAATTAAGCATTGTTTAAGCATTGTTGAAACTCGAATTGTGGATTGTAAATCTTTAGTATATAATGAGGTTATGATATGTGTGATGAAATAAATGGAGGAAGAAATGCAAAATTTAAGCATAGAAACAGTACTTAGGATTGAATCCAAAATCATTAAGAAACTTTATGATTTTATGGATGAAATTGTTGATATAGAAAGTCTATTAGATGAAATTGAGGAAGGAAATCGCCTCTTTATGGATGATTCAAATCGGTCGGGTTTAAAACTATGGCTAAGTTTAGACTACGAAGATAGTGAAGGAAAAACATTCATACAAAGATTTTTAGAAGAACACGGAGACAATCTTTTACCATTTGAAAGAAGACTTTTGATTGATAGGTGCAATTCCTATGTAACCTTATGTGAAATAACAGCCTTCGAAGGCCAATATATGCATGTGGTGGATATATTTCAAAATCAGAATTACAAGGTTTTGGAGCCCTATATGAATGAAATATTGAAGGTTGGAGAATATCTTCTAGTAAGGATAGGAAAGGTAATGGATCAATATATTTTTATGGGTGATATTAGCTTTCTTCCGCCATCATGTAAGTATTTATTCATGGGGGATTTTCTCACAGACTATAATTTCAAGAGAAATCTGGATCCAGACCTAACTATAAAAAGCTATTTAAAAAAGAATTCTCTTGTTTTAATGGAAAACTATAATTATTCCATCTTAAACGGAATAGGCTTAGATGAAATTCCTAATTCTTATTTTTTTGATGAACTAGATGATTTTGGAGAATACTTGAAAACTAATAATGAAGGCAAAATGGCTTCCAAGGATATTTCTAATCTTGTTGAATTCTTTGACCATTACTTGGTTGAGGAGGGGTTAACCCTATATAACTTGAATGAATTTAACTTTAAGAAATTCTTTGATAATGCCATAAGTGATGGTTTTATATGCTCGAAGGAGTCCTTGAATTCATATATTTCTACATTTAAGAGATTTTTCGGTTTTCTATCAAGTCGTTATGTGAATTATCAAGAAAGCTACATGGATATACTGGATATCAGCAAAAACAGATTTACATATATGGCAAAGCTTAAAAATTTTAATACCCCTTTTAATATAAATCAAATTTTGGAGAGAAAGATTGTAGACCGATTAAATGAGACAGCTATAAACCTACTAATCAACTTTGATAGATATATCCTCTATATCATGGATAAAACGCTGGAACTAACTCAAAAACAAAACTTAAAGCGAAAATATCTTTTGGATATAAACGATCTGTTAACTGAAAAAATGTCCTTAAAAAGTGAATTTGCTAATCAAAAGGATTATCCGATTATTAATATGTTTTATCATATAGGACAAAGGTCTGGCATAACCTCTATCGAAGGGAATAATCTGGTTTTGACTAAGAAAGGTACAACCTTCCTAAGGTTAAGAGATGAAGAGAAGTTTCTAGTATTATTCAGCAGTATTTGGGATAGGGACTTCTTCTGTGATAGTACTGATATTAACAGAAACCTATTAGATATTAGTATGACAACCTTTATCAACCTAGCATCACAATTAGAGGAAAACAAATCATATGAGGTAGGGTATATTCTGGATACTTACGATTTCAACTTAGACTATCTCCTTGGAATAAATGAATACCTCAAACTCCTCGGATTGATCAAGACTAACTTTTATCCTAGCTATAGCTGGGAAATTACAAAGCTCGGTAAATTGATATTTGAATATATTTATCAAAAAAACACTAATACATATAGTTCTAGTTTGATTAGTTTGGATATTTATCGGCATGAGAAAAAACATTAGGAGGAGTTGAAATGGAGAAGCTTAAGCTTGATGATTTCACTAGATATAAGTTTATATCTGGAATCGTCTTTTCACCAGATGGAAAAAATTGTGGATTCGTAGTCCATCATATAGACCTTGAAGAGAACAAGTACCTTTCGAATATTTATATCCTTGATGAGAATTATAATATAAAGAAAATAACTAGTGTGGGAGAAGAAAGCACTATAATTTGGAGAGACAGCTC
Organism: uncultured Tissierella sp.; assembly: GCA_964485455.1. Classification (GTDB taxonomy): domain Bacteria; phylum Bacillota; class Clostridia; order Tissierellales; family Tissierellaceae; genus Tissierella_B. Next base: position 8,144 of record CAZAJU010000023.1, on the reverse strand, counting down.
TAAGATACTCTTCCCATCCATTAGGGATGCTAAGGATAAGGAGCGTAAGAAAAACGGTGAACCATTAACAGTTTATTATGAGATAGATATAAATGGGGGCGAAGCAGAAAAGTATATGGAAATCCCCCTTAAAGTTGGAGATTTAAGAATAATCGATGATAATACTTATCTTTTAGCTGCAGAATACAATCCATATCTGAAAATCGAACATGATAAGGAAAAAGCACTAGAAGAATACAAGGAATCAAGGGATTTTGAAATATTGGATGAAATCCCATTCTGGTCCAATGGTGAAGGCTATACTAATAAAAAAAGAAATAAGCTTTATATCTACAAGGCGGATTCAAAAACCCTAATTCCTATAACAGATGATTTTACCAATGTGGAGTGCTTTGAGCTTAGTTTAGATAAGAAAAAAGTTGCATTAATAACTTCTTCTTTCATTGATAAGATGAATATTAAGACTAAGCTTAATATATATAATATAAAGGATGATATACTAGAAAGTATTGCCCCTTATGAGGACTTCAACTATAAATACTGTAATTTCTTAGAAAACAAGCTTGTCTTTATAGGAAATGATTGCAAATCCTATGGATTAAACCAAAACCCTAATATATATATTACGGATTTTAAAGGACATAGAACGACTATGATTTCTGATTTGGATTGTAGCAAGTGGAATTCAGTAGCTTCAGACTGTAGATACGGTAGCTCTATAGATACTAAGGTAGATGGGAAGTATCTATATTTCACAACTACTGAAGGACCATTCTCCTTTATCAATAGAATTGATTCCAAAGGAAATCTAGAGAGATTAACTTGTGGCAAAGGGTCCGTAGATGGATTTGATGTAAAGGATAATAAAATTTATTTTATTGGTCTTAGGGAGCTAAATCTTCAAGAAGTTTATTCCTTAACTCATGAGGAAGTCCAATTAACTCACTTTAACTCCTGGGTTAATAAGGAAAAAAGCTTATCTGTTCCTGAAAAGCTGACTTTTGTAACAGATAATAACATAGAGATTCAAGGCTGGATTATGAAGCCAGTTGATTATAAACCAGGGACGAAATATCCTGCAATCTTAAATATCCATGGTGGACCAAAGACTGTATATGGAAATGTGTTCTACCATGAGATGCAATTATGGTCAAATGAAGGTTATTTCGTATTCTACACAAATCCTAGGGGTAGCGATGGTTTTGGAGATAAGTTTGCTGATATCAGGGGTAAATATGGAACTATAGATTTTGAAGATTTAATGGATTTTACAGATATCGTACTGATAAATTATCAGGATATAGATAGGGATAGAATTGGAGTCACTGGTGGTTCATATGGAGGATTTATGACCAACTGGATAATCGGGCAGACATCCAGATTTAAAGCTGCAGTTTCTCAGAGAAGCATTTCCAACTGGCTATCCTTTTATGGAACTAGCGATATTGGGTACTTCTTTGCCGAAGACCAAATAGACGAAACTCCTTGGAGCAATGCAGAAAAGCTTTGGTTGCAATCACCTCTAAAGTATGCTGATGAAGTTACTACGCCTACTTTATTTATTCATTCAGATGAAGACTATAGATGCTGGATTCCTGAAGGATTACAGATGTTTACTGCATTAAAATACCATGGAGTAGAATCTAGATTTGTATTGTTTAAGGGTGAAAATCATGAGCTCTCACGAAGTGGGAAGCCGAAGAGCAGAATTAGAAGATTAGCTGAGATTACTGAGTGGTTTAATAAGTATCTTAAGTAATGAGAAGCATTTACCATCTCTTAATGGAGGGATCTTTATGAAGAATTTTCTTGGCAGAATTTTAAAATATGAACCGGTTATATTTTTAGACCATTTGGCCTTTAGAATCGGTGAGGACAAAATTTCTGCTATAAGTGCCCAAATGGCCTACTTTCTAATCCTTTCCATATTCCCTTTTATGATAGTGTTGTTAAATATAGTCTCTTACACAGCTATTGTAGAGCCAAAATTTATTTATGAAGCTATTCAATTTCTTCCAATGGATATACAATATATAATCATAAGCTTCGTAGAAGATATAGTAAGTAGCAGTAGCCAAGGTTTACTTTCTATTGCAGCATTCGCAGGTATTTGGACTGCCTCTTCAGGAGTAACTCCTGTTATAAGGGCAATAAATAGGGCATATGATTGCGAGGAGACAAGATCCTTTTACAATTTAAAAGGTCTCTCTATCCTATTTACCATAGGCCTCTTAGTCTTGTTGATGTTGGTAATTGTGACACTGATTTTTGGAGAACTCTTAGGAAGAAAACTATTTGAATTCTTTGGGTATGGAAAAGTCTTTCTTAATATATGGAAAAATATCAGATTTATAATACCTATGATCTTTATGACATTAATATTTGCTCTTCTATATAAATATAGCCCGTGCTCTTCATTTAAAAAAGGCATCAGGCTAAAAAGAACATTACCAGGTGCAGTCTTTGCAACAATTGGATGGGTATTTGTGTCCCAATTGTTCTCATTCTACGTGAAAAACTTTGGAAAATACTCGACAACCTATGGAAGCCTAGGAGGGGTCATGATCCTTTTAGTCTGGCTTTACTTAAGCAGTATAATTATGGTATTAGGAGGAGAAATTAATGCTACCATAGACTACTATAGTAGAGAACCCTTAAGTGTCAATCCAGAAAAAAGCGTAATTAGTAGGTTACTAGCAGGGTTAAAATAAACTATAGTTCAATCTGATTCTAAACCTTTGAAGATGATAGGGCAATACAAATTACTGATTTCGCACCACTTTTCTTCAGAAGTTCAGCACATTCCTTAAAGGTAGAACCCGTAGTTATTAAATCATCAACAAGAAGTATTTTTTTACCGACAAATTCATTAGGGTTCCTTATTCCAAAGGAATCCTTTAAATTTTTTAGTCTTTCACTTCTATTTAATGTATTCTGTTCCTTGGTCCATCTGGATTTAATTAGATTACTTCTGGATACAGGTAAACCTAAAGCTTCTCCTATATATGAAGCCAGAAGTTCCGATTGATTGTATCCTCTTATTGCTTCTTTTTTCCTATGAATTGGAATAAATGCTACTAAATCAATACTATCAATATTCTTATTCCTTATGGTTGATAACATTAGTTCAGCTAAAGGCTTATAGAGATAGCTTTTATCATTAAACTTAAAGTCATGTACTAATTCCTTTAGAAATTTATTATAGCTAACACAGTATATAGTCCTATTTATTATTTGGGGTTCAAGCTCTATTTCTTTATTCATGAACAAGATTTTCTCCCTGCATTCATTGCAAACAAAGCCATTCACACTTCCTTCTCTATCCTTACATAAATAACAAAGATTTTTCGTTGGAAACAATAGGTTCTTTATCCCCATAATTATCCTCCTAACCAAAGAATGGTTGAATATATTCCCTAATTCTTATATCAAGTGAAGAATATCTTTTAGCGATAATATTGTTTCTTATCATCATATGCATATATCTTTCATCCCCTACTAGTACTACTAATTTTCTCGCCCTAGTAATTGCTGTATAAAAAAGATTTCGAGTTAATAACATAGGAGGACCTGAAGATACGGGCATGATAACAACAGGAAACTCACTTCCCTGAGCCTTATGTACTGTTGTGGCATAAGCAAGCATCAGTTCATCAAGCTGCTTATAATCATATTCTACTTCCTTCTCATCATCAAATACCACTTTTAGGATGTTTTCTTCATTATCAATTTCACTAATATAGCCAAAATCTCCATTAAATATCCCTTCACCCTTCAAACCTTCTGATTTTCCTCGGATTATATTCCACTCCATCTTGTAGTTGTTCTTGGTCTGCATGACTTTGTCCCCTACTCTAAATATCTCTTCCCCTACTTTCTTTTCATTCTTAAACTTAGAGGCAGGATTTAGAACATCTTGAAGATGCTTGTTAAGTGTGTGTATTCCTACATCTCCCTTTTTCATAGGGGTCAAAACCTGTATATCATTAATTGGATCAACTCCATAAAATGAGGGCAATCTATCCTTGTTTAATTCCGTAATGGTTCTAACTATTTCTGATTGATTCCTTGAATTTATAAAGAAAAAATCCTTATCCTTTTCATTGAGTAGTGGAGCCTCACCCTTATTCACCTTGTGAGCATTTACAATTATCATACTCTCTTCAGCTTGTCTAAATATTTCATCCAGCATACATACCTTAATTGCTCCTGAGTTAATAATATCCTTTAGTACATTTCCAGGACCAACAGAAGGGAGCTGGTCTATATCTCCAACTAAAATCAATCTTGTTCCAGGTCTTATTGCCTTTAACAAGCTGTTCATTAAAAGAATATCTATCATGGAAGCTTCATCTACTATGATTAAATCCGCTTCGATTGGGCTATCTTCATCCTTGAAAAACTCAGAACTATCTTCGTCCATAAAGGATATCTCTAAAAGCCTATGAATTGTCTTAGCTTCTCTTCCTGTAGTCTCAGTCATCCTTTTAGCTGCCCTTCCAGTTGGCGCAGCAAGCACTACCTCAAGACCTAAATTCTCGCAGATAGTTATGATTGCGTTGATGGTAGTGGTCTTTCCAGTACCAGGACCACCTGTTATTATAATCATACCGTTATTAAGCGATTCGTTAATAGCTTGGATTTGTCGTTCTCCAAAAGATATCCCATTTATCTTTTCTATTAATTGAATTTCCCTCTCAGCATCTACATCCAGTTCATCGAATTCATGTCTAGAAATCTCTATTATCTTTCTAGCTACGCTATTCTCAGCCATGTAATATGGCTTGTAGTATATATAGGTCTCTTCTCCATTATTGACTGCATAAAAGCTATTCTTAAAAATCAGATCCCTAATTCCATCCTCGATAAGTTCTGTATCTATTTCTAATAGCTTTGATGCTCTAAGAATAAATTCATCCTTTGGTATATAGCAATGGCCTTCTCCTGCACATTCCCTAATTACATACTTAAGACCAGCTTCACATCTATAAGGAGAGTCTATACTTACCCCAATTTTATTTGCAATTGTATCTGCAGTCTTAAATCCTATTCCGTATATATCCTCAGATAATCTATATGGATTTTCACTAATGATCTTTATAGTATCATTTCCATACTTTTTATATATCTTGATTCCCTGATTGACACTTATATCATATTGTTGAAGGTAGACCATTATATCTCTAAGCTCTCTCTGCTCATCATACGCTTCCATAATCATCTCTAGCTTCTTATCTCCAATTCCACCAACTTCCTTAAGCCTCTCAGGATTATACTGTATTATATCTAGGGATTCCAGTCCAAATTTCTCAACTATTCTCTTGGCAATCTTAGGTCCTATATTTGGAATCAGTCCTGAGGAAAGATAGTTTTCAATACCCTTGAGAGTAGATGGTAGCACTGTATTTATTCTGGTAAAGCTAAATTGTTCTCCATATTTATTGTGATATACAAGTTCTCCTTCTAAAGATACGGTCTCATCTGTATTAATAAGGGCAGAATAACCTACGATGGTAATATCTCCATCAGATGTTATCAATCTACCAACGGTATATCCATTGGATTCATTTCTATAAATTATCTCCTCTATAACTCCTTCAATTACCATTGAATGCCACCCTCCTTAAATGTCCTCTGCTCTTGAAATAAAGATGTTATCACCTAATTATACCAAAATAGATGGAGTCAATCCATCTATTTCAAGTCTATTTATAGCTTGCAATTGACTTTGAAAGCTCCGTTATACTTGCAGTCAACTCATTTAATTTCCCCTCTATTCTAACCAATAGATATATGGATATAACTATGGGAAATCCAAGGTTGGCTATGCCAGCAAACATCTCCTCCATGCTTTTCACCTCCTTTAAATTTACAATTCTAGCGTTTAGCACAAATCTGACCTACTATTGATTTGTAGAACATCCCTACAAATCGGGTTAGGTCATTAAAAAGGGCCTTTCGGCCCTTTATTAAAACTCCATTTCATTTATATTAGTTGTTACCACTCTAGCACCAGAGATTGCTACTAGGTCTCCATTGGCAGTTTCAAATATATTCTGGGCAATTATAGTTTGCATCACCGCCTGTATTTCACTAGGAATTAAATCTGCCCTAGGGTCATCTAAACTTATGCGACTTACCTTTTCCAAGGCATCTAAAAAGTCCATCTCCAATCTTACCTTATCCATTATTTCACCTCCTTTAAAATTACTGAACAGTGGCTATCTTCTACTCTTCTGTCAATGCAGTCTCCTCTATCCTTTTTACTTTTAGCAAGGATTTAGCTTGAAGACCTGCTAGTGCCAATGCAGTTCCATGAAGATTTGCATCTAATGCATCTACTTTGATGTTGTTCAAGGTCTTTGATTTCACCTTTTGCTTACCATCTACTAATCCATCATCTAACTCAAGCTTCAGTGATAGCCTTTCCTTTATACCTATAACAGCCATTTTCTCACCTCCTCCCTTTAGAGGTAATAGAGAAGCATTCCTCTATCACCTTCTTAATTAACATATAGAAGAAGGAATCACTTTTTACTATTCAAAAAAATAAAAAAACAGATTAAATTAATAATCTGTTTTCAATGTTAGCTTTTAGTTCTTGCTTATTATAGTCCTGCTTCTTTTCTAAGAACTTCAACCTTATCTGTTTTTTCCCATTTTACATCTAAGTCTTCTCTTCCAAAATGACCGTATGCTGAAAGTTGTCTATAAATCGGTCTTTGAAGTTCTAAGTCTCTAATGATAGCGGCTGGTCTTAGGTCGAAATGCTTATTTACTAGGTTTGTGATATCATTATCGCTAATTTTACCTGTTCCAAATGTATCTACATACACTGATAATGGACGAGCTACACCAATAGCATAAGCAAGACCAACCTCACACTTGTCTGCTAGCCCTGCAGCAACTATATTCTTAGCTACATATCTAGCTGCATATGCAGCAGATCTATCTACCTTTGTAGGGTCTTTACCAGAGAATGCTCCACCACCATGTCTTGCGTATCCACCGTAAGTGTCTACTATTATCTTTCTTCCTGTAAGACCTGAGTCTCCCATTGGTCCTCCAATTACAAAACGACCCGTAGGATTTACATAGTATTTTGTATTTTCATCCAACATTTCCTTAGGTGCTATTTCAAGAATTACATGATTCATGATATCTTGTTTAACCGTTTCTAAGTCAATCTCCGGACTATGCTGAGTAGAAACTACTATATTCTCTATTCTTACTGGTTTATCATCATGGTACTCTATAGTTACCTGAGTTTTTCCATCTGGTCTTAGATAACCTAAAGCACCTGATTTTCTTGCTTGAGCAAGTCTTCTTGACATTTTATGCGCTAATGAAATAGGCAATGGCATAAGTTCCTTTGTTTCATTGCAAGCAAAGCCAAACATCATACCTTGATCTCCAGCTCCAATCGTGTCAAGTTGGTCTTCACTAAGTTCCTTGGATTCAAGGGCCTTGTCTACACCCATAGCTATATCAGCTGATTGTTCATTTATAGATGTAAGTACTGCACATGTATCAGCATCAAAGCCATATTTAGCTCTTACATAACCTATATCTGCAACTGTTTCTCTAACAATCTTCGGAATATCTACATAACAATTTGTAGTAATCTCTCCGGACACTAGAACTAAACCTGTTGTAACCATAGTCTCACAAGCTACTCTTGCAACAGGGTCTTGAGTAAGTATTGCATCCAATATGGAATCTGATATAGCATCGCATACCTTATCCGGATGACCTTCTGTAACGGACTCAGACGTAAATAACCATTTCTTCATTTGTTTTCCTCCTATGTTTATTCAATCTATGCATTTTCAAAGCTGTCATAAGCAGTTTCGCAACTCAAATCTATTAGCTCACTTCGCCGCAGTATAATGCATCAAATCTATTATTCCTTTCAGTCAAATAGATTTGGCATTACTTGCGAATTACCTACTATCAATTTACAGAAAATCACTGTAAATTGGGTTAGGTCATAAAAAAAGCCAATCCAAAAGGAAAGGCTTATATTTCAAATTACCTCATCTTTCAGAATAATGATTCTGTGGGATTTGGCACCTTTGTTCCATGACAAGGTTGCCGGGTATCATCGGGCCCATTCCCTCCACCACTCTTAATAAGGAGATATT
>CAZAJU010000022.1:0-25225 GCA_964485455.1 uncultured Tissierella sp. | reverse complement strand
CATACTCCCGCCAATTTGCATAATACCTTTTAAAATGACATCTTTTGAATGTCATTTGTTTTTTTAATAATACATCTATTTAATGTAGGAGTAAAATAATAGATAAAGGTAAATTTTAGTATGTTAAAATAATTTTGGACAAAATTTTGGTTTTTAGTAAAAATTGAGACAAAGAAAGAATTATCGAACACCGTGATCTTGTTTTAAGAGATCCAAGCTGAGATATTTTAAATATATCCTAGCCTTGGGTCTTTTTTATTGTCCAAGGTTAGAAATAGAAAGGATGATAGGATGAAGATTAAAAAAAGAAGTGTATCAATTATAGCCATAGTTTGTGCTATATATGCAGCCCTGAATCCCTTTGATTTTACAGTGGCTCAAGTAATTTTAAGTACAGCCTTAATAGCTGGAATCTCTTTATGGACAACTGTAGCAATCGACAAAACTATAACTAGTATTGCTCTTTTATTCATTTTTATTATAGTTGGAAAAAATTCACCCACAGAAATTATTGGATTTCTTTGGTCGGACACGGCCCTACTGATTATGACAACATCCCTACTTTCAGCTGGGATAACAAGGACGGGTCTTGTTGAAAAACTAGTTAGCAAGGTACTAGAAAAAACAGGCTACAAGCTAAATGTGCTATTGGCACTTCCTTATATTTTAGGAACTATTTTAATTTTTCTAATTCCTCAAGCCTTTGCAAGAAGTGTAATACTAGCAAGATTCTTCTATAACATCTTGGATAATGATGAGAGGTATGCCAAGGTAAAGCAAGCACTACTCTTTAATGTTTTTTGGGCAATTTCAATAACTTACATGTTCTTCTCAAATGGAGATATTGTTTTAAACCAATCAGCTATTAGCTTCGGAGGTCAGATGGCCATGGAAGAACTTGTTTTTGGAAACTGGGCATCCCTCATGTTTGTACCTACACTAGTATTATGTATTATTAGTTTCATTCTTACAAAGCTTATCCTTAGGAAGGATCTTGCGGGCTTAGATGAAGATATGATTGTTTTTCCGAAGCAGGAAGAAGAAATAGGAGGAAATAAAAGAGGAGCGTCAGGAATCCTTATGTTAGTTGTAATTGGTCTCTGGATGACAGCAGGAGTCCATGGCGTTTCTGAATGGCTTGTAGCCTTTGTGGCAGTAATTATTATGTATGGGATGAAAATTCTAAAAAAGGAAGACCTAAAAGAAGTCAATCCAAGGTTTATAATTTTTTTAACAGCAGCATTTTCAATAGGAAAGGTTATGGGGGCTAATGGAATTTCTGAAGAAATCTTTAGTTACTTGCAAGCTATTATTCCACCAGGAGATTCTAGATTTTTCCTACTAGCTTTGGCTCTAGTTACTATGGTTTTGCATATGCTTATAGGTTCAGCCGTAGCCACCCTTTCCATAGTCCTACCTCTTTTTATACCCCTTGGTCTTGAAAGTGGTTATAGTACAGCGCTTATAGTACTCTTATCTTATATTGTAGTAAATATACAATTCCTATTGCCTCATCACCATGCTAATATGATGGTGGGAGTAGGAAAGGGTTATTATAATGACGAGATAATGCTTAAGTATGGAATGGTAATGACGCCAGTTACATTTTTAGTTCTGGCACTTATATATATACCTTGGTGGAATTTTATAAGTTAGGAGAGATACAATGAGAAAATTTAAATATTTAAACAAAGAGCTTGATACATCAAAAACTATTATTTGCGGTATTATAAATGTAACGCCAGATTCTTTTTCAGATGGGGGAAAGTGGTATGGTTTTGAGAATGCTGTAAACAGAGGAGTTCAGCTGGTTGCAGAAGGTGCTGGAATGCTTGATATTGGAGGGGAATCCACAAGGCCCGGCTCAACTCCGGTTTCTTGGCAAGAGGAACTGGATAGAGTTTCTGCTGTTATTAAGGAATTAAAAAACAGAGTAAATGTACCAATCTCAATCGATACATGGAAATCAAAGGTAGCCAAGGGAGCGATTGAAGCTGGGGCAGATATTATTAACGATATAACAGGCCTTAGGGGAGATACTAAGATGGCTGAAGTTATTGCAGAGACAAAGGCAGGCTATATTCTTATGAACAACCCAACTATTTACAGGCCTAATCACCCTTCCTCTTCAATATTTCCGGTTTTTGGAGAAGCAAAAATGGATGAAGAAGAATTAAGTAGATATCAAGGTAAGACCATAGAAGAACAAATGTTACAATTTTTTAAAGACTCAATTGAGATAGCGAAGAAAGCTGGCATTGAAAAAGAATACATCATGCTAGACCCAGGGATTGGCTTTGGTCTTACTAGGAAGGAAAATCTCCAACTCTTAAATAGGATGGATCTTCTTCATATGGATGGTTATACAGCTTTTGTAGGAGTCTCTAGAAAGAGATTCATAAACAACCTTCTAGAGGAAGCTGGCTATGACATGGAAGGGGAAGAAGCAGAAACACATGTATTAAAAGACGAAGGCTCTGCAGCTTTGACAGTCCTAGCCGCTTCACATGGGATAGAAGTCTTAAGGGTTCACAATGTAAGGGCTTCAAAGCCAGCTCAAATAATAGCAGATGCAGTAAGATTAGCAGAGTCCGACACAGGTGGAGATTTATCAGCTTATAAAAGCAAATAAGAAAGAACACAGAGGGTCGGTTATATTAATATTATAAAAAGTGGGTAGAGGTTCATAAAATAATGTTATTTTCTTCAAAGACTAGATAATTCAAAATTGCTTATCGAGAAGGAAAAATTATGACTTATAATCGAGACAATAATCCTAGAAACTGGATTTATTGTCTCTTATTGTTTCAAATAATTCGCTGGAGTTTTACTATAATATATAGCGATGTTCAAATGTCCCCACTTCTAGATGAAGATACTAAGCGACTAACACCAAATCAAGATTTGGGTTATCTGCTTATTTAAGTGGCGGATACCTATTAGTTCAACCAGGTGATGCGTCTAAACGATGTAAGCATCGTTGCGGCAGTGTGATAAAATTGTTACACAAGACTATCGATGCCTAAAACAACCACCTCGTTGAAATGGTGTGAAGTAATTGCCATGCAATTACATCCAATATTTAAAGGAAGAGATGAATAAATGACAAAAGCAAATTTTAAAAATTTTAAATTAAGTAAAGAATTATTAAAGGCAATTGGTTTGTTAAACTATACAAGTCCTACTAAAGTACAGGAAGAGGCTATACCAAGTATTTTAGATAATAAGGATTTAATTGTAAAGTCTCAAACTGGAAGTGGGAAGACTGCAGCGTTTGCTATACCAATATGTGAATTAGTTGATTGGGATGAAAACAAACCACAAGCATTGATACTAACACCAACTCGGGAATTAGCAATCCAAGTTAAGGAGGATATATTCAATATTGGTAGATTTAAAAGGCTTAAAGTGGCTGCAGTCTATGGTAAGGCACCTATATCTAATCAAGAGAAAGAACTTAAACAAAAGACGCATATTGTAGTAGGGACTCCAGGTCGTACTATTGATCATATCGAAAGGGGTACTTTAGATATATCAAATATTAAATACCTTGTTATTGATGAGGCTGATGAAATGCTTAACATGGGCTTTATTGAGCAAATTGAGACAGTAATAAATAGCCTTCCAGGAGACCGTGTTACTATGCTATTGTCAGCTACAATGCCATTAGATATAGAGGATTTATGTGAAAAATATATGAAGAGTCCAAAATTTGTTGAAATAGAAGATAAAAATAAAGCTGTTGATAGGATAGAGCAAGAAAGATATGATGTGGAAGAATTAGATAAGATAACGCTATTAAAGGATATTACCATAGTAGAAAACCCTGATAGTTGTATTATATTTTGTAATACAAAGCTAATGGTAGATGAAGTTTTTAGTGAGCTATATAGACTTGATTATTCATGTAAAAAAATACATGGAGGAATGGAACAAAGGGATAGATTGAAAATCATGAATGATTTTAAGCTAGGACATTTTAGATATCTTATAGCTACAGATATTGCTGCAAGAGGGATAGATGTAGATAGTATTAATCTAGTAATCAATTATGATATCCCCCAAGATAGGGAAAGTTATGTACATAGGATTGGAAGAACTGGACGAGCTAACAAGATGGGTAAAGCTATTACCTTTGTAACTCAAAAGGAAACAAAGTTTCTAAAAGACATAGAGGAATATATTGAAAAAGAAATTACACTAAGAGTAAGACCGGACAGAGAAACTGTTAACAATTATAAAGAAGAATTTGAAGAAAAAATCAATACAAGACCTGATTTAAAAGAAACAAAAGGGGCTGAGTTAGACAAAGAAATTTTGAAGCTTCATATTAATGCGGGCAAGAAAACTAAGATGAGAGCATCTGATATTGTAGGTACGCTTTGCAGCATCGAAGGTATGACAAAGGATGACATAGGGATTATAAATATAATGGATATATCTACTTTTGTAGAAATTTTAAATAATAAGGGAGAGTTAGTATTCGATGAATTACAAAACAAGCCTATTAAAGGGAGACTTCGTAAGGTAAGCAAAGCAATATATTAAAGTTTGAATATTTGCATAATATACTATTTTGTGCGACTATATGCCTCGGTGTCAGTCAGTACGAGATGATAAGGACGTATCATATAGTTGAAAATATTGATTATAAAATTTTAAAAAAGTATAATGGATACAAAGGATTCAGAAAGGATTAATCTATGTTAGATAATTTTATTTTTAGTTTAAGTGCTGCTGTACCTATTTTTTTAGTCATGTGTGTTGGTTATTTATTGAGGAAAAAAGACTTTATAGATAATAGCTTTATTAAAGCAGCTAATAGGGTGGTATTTTACCTTGCCCTTCCGATTAAGCTCTTCAATGATGTAAGAGAAATTCAGATTCAGAAGTTCTTTGATCTTAAATTTTTCTTATTTATCTTCATAGGAACTTTGATAGGCACTCTTATTTCTTTGATTATTTCAAAGTTTGCTGTAAACAAGGAAAGCCAAAGAGGTGCCTTTATCCAGGGAGCATTTAGGGGCAATTTTCTTTATTTGGGTTTTTCCTTAATGGAAAATATTATGGGTTCCATCGGTGATAAAGCACCGATTGTTGTGGCTGTAGTGGTGCCCTTATATAATATTTTGGCAGTGATTATCTTTTCCTTATATCAATCGGATAAACGAGTAAAAATCCACATAAGTGAACAAATCTTAAAAATTTTAAAGAATCCCATGATTATATCTATCTTTTTAGGAGTGCTATCTTCAGCTATTAATCTAAATATACCTCTTGTGGCTTCCCGCACAATGTCATATTTTCAGAACTTGGCAACACCACTTGCCTTACTAACCATAGGTGCCACCTTTGACTTTAAAAAGATTTCAGATAATATAAAGCCTGCTTTAATCGCAAGTGGATTAAAACTAATTTTTATCCCGCTACTTGCAGTTATAAGTGCCTTAACTATGGGATTTGACAATTATGATGTTCTATTGATTTACATATTATTTGGTGTACCAACTGCTACTGTATCATTTATAATGGCAGCAGCCATGGATGGAGATAAGGAATTAGCATCAAGTATTGTCATGTTAACAACTTTATTATCCGTCATTACCATGACCATTTTCATATTTGTATTTAAAACTATAGGTATCATTTAGAATTCGATACCCTTTTTCGTGTTGATTTTTGTGCGTAGAAGAAAAAAAGCTCCGGTAGATATTACTTAACTTATAGTGAAGAAAAATTAGATTAGATGGTACCATTGACCTAAGATAATAGTTATTTGCCTCGTTATATTATTTTGTAATGTGGTTTTTCTTCACCAAATAGCCAATATCTCAAATAATCATCCATTATTATAGCTGGCAAAGATAAGAAAAACCACAAAATACTATATTGCAAACTTATTTGCCCTAGCAAGTTAAACTTTAAAGTTGAGTAATCCCAAATATCTAATCTTAAGAATATATTAAGTATTAAACCAGATATAAACTCTAAAACAGTTATTATAACTGCGGATATTAATTGTTGTTTCAATAAAGGCATATTAAAGGTAAAACACTCATTGATTAGGCCAATTAGGATAAAACATATACCTCCTATGATAAACATAGAAATATGAGAAGTCCTTCTCCAAAGGATTTCAATTAGATAATATATATTACCCCCAGTTAAGAATAAAACTAAATACTTAAAGACATTCATCATAAATCACCCTCAAACTATTTTATAGTTATAACTATGTGCTGTAATCAATTCATAGAAGAATTGAGTTAGTATTTAGAGGGTGGAAGGGGAGACTTTTTATCACTTAATGTAATATATTTTTGTAGTTTGCTGATTTAAATCCTTGCTAAGCTATCTGTTTTAAATATATTGAGCACTTGAGGAAAGATGATATCTATTGAAGGTTGATATAATTTAATGATATAATAAAGATTGAATTTCACTACTCCTTAAAGGATTGAATTATTTGGGTGATGTGATGAAATTGTAATTATTTGTTGTCGATATTTAAATACATTTTGTAACTAAAAAAAGACAAGAGGTGACAGATTGAACGAACAATTCTACACTAAAATTTTAAAAAATTCTCCCATAGGTTTTTCACTTTGTGAAATAATAAGTGATTCTAATAATAAACAGAAAGATTTTCGATTCATTGATGTGAATTCTGAATTTGAAAATATTATGGGCTTAAGAACTTCAGACATTATTGGTAAAAGTGCCAGAGATATTAATTCAGAGGGTATAGTTAAATATTTTGATGAACTAGATAAGTTAACAGATCTTGTTTTGGCAGGTACAAGCTATGAATTTTATTATTTTTCGAACATATTAAATTCTTGGTATAAGGGGGAAGTTTTTTCTCCAGCAAACGATTTCCTTGTAACGTTCTTCATAGATATAAACAAAAAGAAAGAAATTGAGAATAAGTTGGTAAAAAAGACAGAACAGCTAGAAGAATTTTTAGATGTTAGTGCAGAATTATTAAGCATTATTGATGTCGATTCCAGATTCATTATGGTAAATGAGGCTTGGAAGACGATATTAGGATATACTTTAGAAGAATTGACCAGTATTAAGTTTTTAGAGCTTGTACATCCAGAAGATATGGAAAATACCATAAAGGCTATATGTAAAATTGAAGAAGAGGAAAGAATTACAGATTTTATTAACAGGTACCGTTGTAAGGATGGTTCTTATAAGCATATAGAATGGAGAGTCCATCCAAAGGGTAAATTAAAATATGCTGCAGCCACAGACATAACTAATGAGCTTATAATAGAAAAAAAGCGTAAACAAGCGGAAAGCCTTCTTTATGATACTAATATCCGTCTGTTAGAGCTTGCTGAGCATAGCAAAACAGTTGCTTGGGAAACCGACCAAAATGGCTTGTATACTTATGTAAGCGAAGTTTCAAAATCTGTTTTAGGATACTCTCCTGAAGAGTTAGTAGGGAAATTTCATTTTTATGAGTTACACCCATTAGAAGGTCGGGAAGAATTTAAAAATAATGCATTGAAGGCTTTTAGTGCTAAAATATCTTTCAATGGACTTATAAATCCATTAGTTACCAAGGACGGGACAAGAATTTGGGCATCAACTTATGGATTTCCGGTTTTAAATGAAGATGGAAGTTTGATTGGATATAAAGGGTCTGATATGGATGTTACTGAACGTATAGAAATGGAAGAATCCATAAAGAAACTTAATCAACAAATGCTGCAATCTCTTGAAGAACAAGTTGAAATACGAACAGCAGAGTATAAAGCAGCTATGTCTCAATTGATGGAACGTGAAAGAATGGCTTCTCTTGGCAGTCTAGTCTCAGGAGTCGCTCATGAAATAAATACTCCTCTTGGCATAGGAGTCACTACAGCCTCATATATTGAAAAGCTAAACAATGAAAATCGTAAACTCCTAACTGAAGGCAAGATGTCTAAGAACGGTTTGCTACAATTTATGGATAGCATAAACGAAAGCATAGTGATTTTGAATCACAACCTTTTCAGAGCTTCAGAGCTTATAAAAAACTTTAAGCAAATAGCAGTAAATCAATCAGGTGAGCTTCAGGTTAATTTTAAATTCATTGATAATATCAATTCGGTCTTAATAAGCTTGAAACATGAGTATAAGAATAAGGATTACATCATTGATATAGAATGTCCAGAAGACCTTGTTATATACAGTTACCCTGGAGCGATTTCTCAGATTCTTACAAATTTAATAATGAATACTCTTACCCACGGTTTTAAAGGAAAAGATAAAGGTTCAATCAAAATTCAAGTTAGTAAAGAGAATGATAATATCAAATTTGTATACTCAGATGATGGTTTGGGGATATCGCCTGACCATATAAATAGGATTTATGATCCATTCTTTACTACTAATAGAGAATATGGTGGTAGTGGTTTAGGAATGAATATAATATATAATATTGTAACAACTAAGCTTAATGGGACAATACAATGTATAAGCGAAGTAAATAACGGTGCTACATTTATAATAGAATTTCCTATAGCAAATAATGGAGGCAATAATGATTAATGAACATTTAGACTTAACCAATTCTATTCAAGATTTAGATTTTCTTCAGGATGATATTGATGAAAATATTAAATATAAAAGCAGCTATAAAATTATGATTGCAGATGATGACAATGAAATTCATACTGTAACAAAAATGATATTGAAAGATTTTAATTTTGAAGGTAAAAACTTGAGCTTTATTGATACTTATTCAGGCAAGGAAACGATGGAAGCTCTTAAAAACAATCAAGATATAGCTGTTCTTTTTTTGGATGTGGTTATGGAGGAGAACAACTCAGGTTTATTTATTGTTGATTACTTGCGAAACACATTAAACAATAACTTAACTAGGATAATCTTAAGGACAGGCCAACCAGGTGAAGCTCCTGAAGACAAAGTAATACGTGAGTATGATATAAATGATTACCGTCTTAAAACCGAGCTAACAGTGCAAAGGCTGAATACATCTCTTTATGCAGCACTAAGAAGCTATCGAGATATCACAAAGCTTGAGCGAAACAAAAGAGGCCTTGAGAAAATGATAGAGGCAAGCTCTGAAATGTTTCAACATAATTCATTGTCAGATTTTCTTTCTAGTATATTAGACCAGGTAGCTAACTTTTATCAAGATGATCTAGAAATGCTTTATGTAAGAGAAAGTGAAGAGAATGCGCCAAGTGGATTTATTGCTTCTAATGATGAAAATGAATTTGTAGTAATTGCTGCAAATGGAAAATATGAACCATTAGTTGGGAAAAATATCAATGATATTCCTGAGCTTGATAAAATTCGTGAGAAAATAATAGAAAGTGATACTGAAAACAATCGTGTAACAGTATTTGATGGTGGGTTTATTGTTAAACAATATAGCAACCACTTATTTAAGAATTATATTTTCATCGAAGGCGCAAATAGTAAAAGTCAAATAGACCTTATAAACCTATTTTTAACAAATTATTCAATGGCTCTAGACAATATTTATCTTAATAAACTGACCTCAGAGATTCAAGAGGAGATGTTATACACCCTTGGAGAAGTTATAGAATCACAATTTGAGGAAACATCCGGACATGTTAAACGTGTAACCAATCTTATGCGACTATTTGCTCAGAAAGTTGGAATTTCCAAGACAGAAGCTGAATTTATTAAAATTGCAAGTTCACTTCATGATGTGGGTAAAATTGGTATACCAGAAAAGATACTAAAAAAACCAGGCAAGCTTACTGACGAAGAAATGAGAATTATGAAAGGCCACTGCTCAATTGGTCATAAGCTCTTAAGTAAATCACGTCTTAAAGTTTTTAATATGGCAGCTGAAATTGCATTACATCATCATGAAAAGTTTGATGGGACAGGTTATCCGCATGGGTTAAAAGGTGAAGAAATCTCTATATATTCAAGGATGATGGCTATTGTCGATGTATATGATGCGATGACCCATAAGCGTATTTATAAAGATGCTATATGTCATAATGAAGTTGTTGAATACCTAGTAAGTCAAAAGGACAAACATTTTGATGGAAAAATGGTGGATATATTCCTATCCCTCTTTGATGAAAATCCTGAAATAAATGAATCTATTTGTTAATTATTATCAAATCGAATCTGCAACGGAATGTTCTTTTTTAAGTGCTTGTGCTTGAATATTTTATTCTAGAGGTTGAAATTTTAGTAATTTCAGCCTCTTTTTTAATAAGATAATAATCTAATTTATTGAAAAGTAACATACACAATGAGAGAACCACTTTATAGAATACTTCATCAATAATGCGGGTTAAAGGAACTAATATTAATAAATATTGTATTTATTAGAGCATTCTCTCTTGCCTACCTTAAAAAGTCAATTTATTTATTTTACTTTCAATGTTTAATTATGGTTTTAACTATAAATTTAATTGGTATAAATCAACTTAGAATAAGACTAAATAATACTATTTAAAGAATTGCGAGGTCGTAGTTAATGAAAAACATGGGTAATTATTTTCTTATTGTCATCATCATAATAGCATTTTTTATCACACAAAATATCGCTTTTGCTGCTACTGAAGACATCATAGGGGAATTGAACAATTATAATACAATACTTGCTGTCGAGAGTGGAACAATTGCTGAAAACGAAGTTAGAGCTGTGCTTCCAGATGCTAAATACATTTATGTCAATAGTCCTTCAGATGGATATCTTGCCGTTAAAACCGGTAAGGCAGATGTATATGCAGGAGATTTAGCTATTTTTAATAGTGCAGTGCGTGAAGGTCTTACGGGTTTAAAAGCTCTGGATGAAAATCTCGGGGAGGATGGAAAAGTAGCTGTGGGGATTAGTCCTGTAAGCTCTATTCCAGATTTAAAAGAAATGATAGACAAATTTCTTGCTGAAATGGAGATACAGGGAGTTTTAGAGGATATGTATCAACGTTGGGTAATCGATGGTGATTACTCTATACCTCAAATAGAAAAACCTAAAAATCCGTCCCTCACTATCAAAATCGGTACCACTGGACTTCTTGAGCCATATACCTTTTATGAGGGAACAGAATTGACAGGCTATGAAATTGAGATGATGAGTAGATTTGCCAATTGGGCTAACGCCGAGGTTGAGGTGCTTACATATGATTGGGGCGGAATTATTCAGGCATGTGCAGTCGGGAAAGTAGATATAATAATGAGCAATCTCTTCGATACCGATGACCATGACGATACTATAGGCTTCTCTAATCCTTATATAAAGGTAACAACATCGCTTATTCTACCAGAAGGCGAAAAGATATTACAGGAAACAGAACAAACTACTCCTGAATATGGATCCCCTGAGGAAATAAATGCAGCCAAGGCAAGAATGGGAGTAAGGACAGGAAGTATTCAGGATGCTTATACAAAAGAATATTTGCCTGATACAAGCATATTTTACTTTGATGGAATATCTGATATGATTGTGGCATTAAATTCTGGAAAAATAGATGGATTTATGACCACAACACCTCGAGTTCCTTTAATTTTACGTGAAAATGATAAACTTTCAGCCTTTGAACTAAATGGTCCTGAAGATAAAGTAGCGTTTATGGTTGCACGAACTGATTTTGGTAAAGAACTACAGACAAATCTAAACGAGTACATTTCATCATCTAGAGATAACGGTCTTTTTGAGGAAATATACAATTCATGGTTTAACGCAAAGAATTCTTATCCAGAAGTCATATCTTTATCTGAGCTACCAAATACTAAAAAAATCATACGATATGTAGCACAGGGGAACATGGAGCCAGTCAGCTTCATAAAGGAGAATAAACTTACGGGATTTGAAATGGATTTACTTACTCGTTTCTGTAAAGAATACGGTTATGGTTTGACTGTTACAGAGTCAAATATATCAGGTATGCTGGCAGGGATAACTTCTGGAAAATATGACCTAGCCGGCGGTGGTCTTGCTATTACAGAAGAGCGCCGTCAAAGTGTTGATTTTACAGAAAGCTATTATTCTTATGGGCAATGGATAATTACGCGTTCCATGGTGGACTCATCCAAGGATGCTGCGGTAATTGGTAAATCTTTAGATTCAATGAGCTCAGGAGTTACAGATGGCTCTGAAGATAGCTTCTGGACTTCTATATGGAAGAAGCTATCAAATAGTTTTTATAAAAATTTTGCTAAAGAAAGCCGATGGAAGCTTCTTCTAAGCGGAATAGGTACAACTCTAATCATATCCATTATGTCAGCTATAATAGGTACTGTATTTGGGTTTGGTGTTTGTCTCTTGCGAATGAACAAGAAAAATTGGATTTCCAAAACTACTAAATCATTTATACGTTTTATTCAAGGTGTACCCCTTGTAGTTCTCTTAATGATAATGTATTATGTGGTTTTCGGTTCAGTTGATATTAGTGCAGTAATAGTTGCTATTGTTGGAATATCTATCAATTTCGGTGTTTACGTTAGTGAAATGATGAGATCTGGAATTGAGGCTGTGGACAATGGACAGATCGAAGCATCTCTTGCTTTGGGTTATTCTAATGTACAGACCTTTAGAAAGATAACATTTCCTCAAGCAGCACGTCACTTTCTACCTGTATATAAAGGGGAATTTATATCTATGGTAAAAATGACATCCATAGTAGGCTATATTGCTATACAGGATTTGACAAAGGTTTCTGACATTATCAGAAGTCGGACCTATGAAGCATTTTTCCCATTGATTGTTACTGCTGTAATTTATTTTATATTGGCGTGGGGCTTGACTTCTATCTTGAATCTAGTAGAAATTAAAATTGACCCTAAAGTAAGGTCTCGCAAAGTGAAGGGTGTGATTGAAGAATGATCGAAGTTCGCAATTTAAGAAAGGAATATTCCAATGCAATACCTTTAACTGATGTAAATGCATCTATTAGTAAAGGAGAAACTATATCCATTATAGGGCCTTCAGGTACAGGAAAGAGTACATTTTTGCGTTGTATTAACGGTTTGGAGACCCCTACATCAGGAGAGATTTGGGTCAACGGAGTTAATATCTGCGATAAGTCCAATAACATTTCAAAGATTCGTCAAAAGACAGGTATGGTATTCCAATCCTTTAACTTGTTTTCCCATTTGACAGTTATAGAAAATATAATGATGGCTCCTATAGATCTTTTAGGCCTGAGTCGTCAGGAGTCATATAACCAAGCTATTAGGCTATTAAAGACTGTAGGACTTTCTGAAAAAGCTAAAAGTTATCCAGATGAGCTATCTGGTGGGCAGAAACAACGTGCAGCTATTGTCAGGGCTCTTGCCATGCGACCCGAGATACTACTTTTTGATGAGCCGACTAGTGCGCTGGACCCTACCATGGTTGGAGAAGTACTAACAGTAATTCGTAATCTTGCCAAGGAAGGTCTCACCATGTTGATTGTTACCCATGAAATGAAATTTGCCCGTGATGTATCAAGCCGTATTTTTTATATGGATCAAGGAATTATTTATGAGGAAGGTAATCCTGAGGAACTATTCGAAAATCCTAAAAAGGATCGAACCAGAATATTTGTAAAAAGGCTTAGAAACTTTCATCATAAAATCACATCTAAGGATTTTGATTTTGTGGGTGTCTCAAATGAACTAACAGAATTTGCACATAGGCAGACTTTATCTTTAAGACAGATTTTAAAATTTCAGCAGATATTTGAAGAGATGTGCGTTTCTGTAATTCTTCCAATAATGCCAGACCGCGAATTATTTTTGAATTTTGATGCTGCCTGTAGTGAAGGTGGTGAAGAATGTGAGGTAAGCATAAGCTGGGAAGGTGATAAATTTAACCCTATAGAGCAGGGTGACAAAATTGCTATAAGTCTTGCAATGGCAAATACTAAAGGTATGGATTATTCCTATGAAAACAAAACCAATATGCTTCGAATAAATTTTTAGATGGCTACAAATTCCTATAACTTAAGAAAGGAGGAAATTATTCCACTTGCTAAGGAAAATGGCTTTGATTTCAGTCTTGAGGACATGAAGGAGCTTGGTAAATCAAACGCAAATACACTCTCTGATGACGAACTTGAGCAGGTAGCTGGAGGCAGGGGACAGTTTAGCACTTCTTATTCTTATTATGAACAAACAATAATAAGTACTCTTTTCTGTGAATTGGCACCTGACGATTCAACATTTATAACACTATATAATTCCTTTCCAAATAACTGCCTAGATTTTGTACATGTTGGATGCGGCTCTTCCCATATATTCTGTGGAAATTGTAAACATTTACAAGGTAGCATGACTGTGTCTTAGTAATTCCTACTGTGGCCATTGGTTCAAATCTGACCTTGGGGTTACACTGCTTTTAATGATGGAGGTATCATCGATAGAGTGGCAGGTCGATGTGCCATAGCTACAGTAATCTATAGCATGAGCCTACCTATATAGGTCATAAGTTGAATTATATCCTGTAATTTTACCTTGTTTATTTATTTCAGTTTCAGTTCTAATGTTTTTAGCTACGAATCCAACAACTTCTATCTCATCTATAACAGTTACATCTACTGAATCTTCGCCAATCCATGATATATGACTATTACCTGCAGTCATTTTCATTGTTCCAGTGATTCTATATGTTCCAGAAGTATTTCCAGTGAAGGCTGCATTAGCTACCCAGTAATCTTCCAATTCTAATTCATTGTTTAATTCAGTAATTTTAGTTGCTACTGCTAGTCCATTTAAATTATAATTTGATGCTGAAACAGTAATTAAATTACCTTGTGCATCAATGGGTGAAGAAAACTTTAAGTGGGTATACTATAAATAGATTCATTTTAATTATTATATTTAAATCATGAAAAATTAGGGTGGTTAATATGAAAAATTTTATTAGTTCTATATCAGGAGTTTTTAAAGGTGCGGTTAAAGCCTTTGAAAGATATCCAATGGTAATTGCAAATGCTATTGCATTCACCATCGTTACAATAATCAGAATACATTTAGATTGGCCGGAGCAGGAAGCCTATAATTTTCTTTTTAATTGCTTGCACCTTTCATTTGCATTAGGTGCAATATTTAGTCTTACAGTAATTACCTTTGCTCAAAGCAGATATAACAATCATAAAACTTTTGTGGGAGCAAATATTATAGGTCTTATGGCTACTGTATTGACATTTTTGCTACTTTACTATTTTAGCGGAACATTCCCAGAATACTCAGCAATGCGTTATCAAAAGGTATCCTCATTAGCCGCAGCAAGGGTAAGTGCAGCTATATTTGTGAGTTTTCTTTTGTTTATAATTTTAGCTTCATATCCTAAGGAGGAGTCGGACTTTTCAAAATCACTCTTTATGGTTCATAAATCCTTCTTTATTGCCTTGCTCTACGGAATTGTAATAACTAGTGGTGCATCTGGTGTTGCCGGAGCAATTAAGGCACTACTTTATAAAGATTTAAGTAGTAAGGTATATGGCTATATAGGTAGCTTAAGCGGATTTTTGGCATTCACTATTTTTATAGGCTACTTCCCTGATTTTCGTAAGGGTATAGTTGACAAACAAAGGGAAATCGCACAAAAGCAATCAAGATTCATTGAGGTCTTGTTTGAATATATAATGGCTCCAATAATGTTGGCTTTGACCCTTGTATTATTATTGTGGACAGGTAAGACTATTATGGAGGGTATGAAGGTTTCTTTTTTCAGACTCTCATCAATTGCTTCTTCTTTTGCAATTGGGGGGATCTGGCTTCATATAATGCTTACACACAGTAGAACTGGTCTGGCAAAATTTTATAAAAGGATTTATTCTATAGCTGTTATTTTTATACTCTTATTTGAAGCATGGGCACTTATTATACAACTTCAAAAATATGGTCTAAAAACAGTAGAATACATCTTTGCTTTAATATGGATTTTCGCTTTATCATCAGCAATACTTTTAATAGTTAAAAAAGAAAAAGCACACCAGCCTATTGCTATTATTATCTCTATCCTAACAATTATTTCAGTTATTCCATTTGTTGGATATAATGTTTTTCCTGTCAAAGCACAAATAAATAGGTTAGAGAACTTACTTCAAAGGGAGGGAATTCTTCAAGAAGAAAAACTTGTACCTGCAACAAAGGAGCCCGACCAAGATGTAAAAGAATCAATAACGGATTCGATAATCTTTTTGGCAAATTCAGAAGATGTAAAATTGCCTGATTGGTTTAATAAGGACCTCAGAAATAACAATACTTTTAAAAACACACTAGGCTTTAATCAAACATATCCTAAATTTGATGATGAAGGTATGGGAGCTTATTTAGGAACGTCATTGATACTTTCCCAAGAAGTCATTGACATAGGCGAATATCGTTGGGGAATAAATATGCAAAATGCCTACCAAAAGGGTGAGGATTTTATAGCATTTGAAGGCAATAGAGGACTTTACAAAATATATTTAGATTCATATAAAGAGGGAGGAATACCTTCTCTAAAGATACTTCTTAATGATAAAGAAATACTTGCTCTAGAAATGGATGAATATTTGGATGATTTATTAGAGAAATACCCTCTAGGGAAAAACCAACCAATATATGTTCCAATTGAGGATATGAGCTTGAAATTAGAAAGTCCCGAAATGGATGCACTACTTGTAATTGGAAACATTGATATAAATGTAGATCCTGAGAGGGATGATATAAACTACTGGATAAATCTAAATGCATTATATATTAGAGAAAAGGAATAGTGATTTAAAAGATTTAAGAACCCCTAAGTGAATATTCATTTAGGGGTATTATCATGTTGTCTCATTCAAACAAATAAAGCAAATCTCCATATCCTTATGTATAAATGATTGTAGGGGCGAGTTAGGTATGTTGCTAATTTAATTATTTTAGGTACTACTGATTCTGGAGTACCTAGATTTGATGATGGTTAGTAAAATTACTTAAATTAATAAAAAAGCTATAGCTTGGATAATCCAAAAGCTATAGCAATTTTGTCTTATAAAAATTGTTTATTTTTTTAAAGCCGCTATATCATCATAGATAGATAGAGCCATTGCACCATAGGATGATGCAGGACCACCGCCCATAAGTACACTTATATTGATTACTGACAGGATTTCTTCTCTAGTCACTCCGGCTTCAAGTGCCTTTGGAACGTGAGCCAACAAACAACCTTCACATTGTCTAGCAATAGCGATAGAAACGAAAATCATTTCAGCTGTTTTTATATCTATAGGACTATCTTTAAAAGCCGCTTCTGCTAATTGGTTGAAAGCAGCAAGAAAATCAGGTGATGATTTAGCATAATTTTCAAAGTTTTTTCCACTTGCTTCAATTTTATCTAATGTATTTCTCATATTATTACCCCCTATATTATCAAATTCATTAAAAATCATATAATAATATAGTGAGGTTGTCCAATTATAAATATCTATATTTAGACGTTTATTTATAAGAAATAGCTTTCGAACCATTTGACTATTTTGTTAATTTAAGACAAAATCAATAAGGCTTTTCTAAGAATTGCTTTACAGAAGATTTTAATAATATATAATTGTTATAAGATTGATATTTTAAGAAGGAGACTAAACATGTATAATAACAAATCCACAATCCAACGTATAATCATTACTGTCTTTATTGTATTCATTTTCCTAGGAATTGTTGGCTGTAGCTCAACATCTCAGAAAACTGTAGAGAAGAACGACACACTCACTCAAGTATCACTACTTAACGCCCTCATGCAGGGCGACTACGACGGAACTGTAACTATAGAGGCACTCAAAAAAGCAGGAGATATTGGGATAGGAACCTTCGACAAGCTGGATGGTGAGCTAGTTATGCTTGATGGACAAGTCTACAAAGCCAAAGCTGATGGTACTGTTGAACTTCAAGCAGATAGCGGCACTGTTCCATTTGCAGTGACAACCGGATTTGATTCGGAAATCCAGAGAGACTTCTCTAATATTACGGGAATTGAAGATATTAAAACTATCTTGGACAAGCTCATCCTTGAGGAGACCGGAGATTTTAATAGCTTCTACATAGGAAGAATAGAAGGAGCATTTGATTTTATCCATGTAAGAAGCGTTCCCGCACAGTCAAAGCCCTATCGACCTCTATCAGAAATCACCGCAGACCAGGTGGAATTCCGCTACGATAAAATTGAAGGCACTATCATAGCACTTCGATGCCCAGACTACGCAGAAGGAATGAATCTTCCTGGCTGGCATCTACACTTTATTTCTGCTGATAAGACCAAAGGTGGGCATCTACTTGACGTCAGGGCAGCAAGTGTAAGCACTGCTCTAGACAGAACCCTATCTTACTCCTTGAAGCTTCCTGGAACTGACAACTTCGCCAAGCTAAACCTGGGAGCCGAAGCAGACAAGAAAACCACAGAAGTTGAAGGCAAGAAATAGAAGGACCATTATATAAGAAGTTCATATAACAATTGAAGATATAGCATCTTCAATTGTTATATGAACTTCTTTATTTTTTTGAGAAGTAATTCAAGCTATTTTTTAATAGCACTCATAACAATGAGAGCAATTTCATCTTTGGTATCAGCATTTAAAAATTCTACATCATTAAAACCTAGATTATCCTTTGCCCATTAATGACCCTCTTATGGCCCTATAAGATTTCAATGAATTTAATGCTAATATACCCATCTATATTTTATCAAAATACTAGGCAGTAACCCTATTTAATCATAAATATTAATTAATTTAGCTGAAAATGGCTGACGGTGCTAGTCACTCAAGATAATAAGCTACTCTTACAGTTAAACTGAATAGGTATTGATTATAGCATCTTTTTTTCTTAGGCTTTTCTCTACATGCAACATACATACATTAGATGTCATGATACTTAGTGTAGTCATTATATAATCAAATAAAATAAAAATAGTTAATACCATAGCTAAGCTTTCCATCGGAATACCAAATTTTTTAAAAATAACTGTGAAGAGAAAAGAACCCATTCCTGGAGCAGGAGGGAATGATAAAGATAAAATAATGCAAAGGATAGCTAATACATAAAGGTCTACTGTTGAAAATGTAACACCATAATACTCTCCAATAAATAAACTCATGACTATCAAAAATGGCACTAAACAAGCTCTTGAAAATAAGGAACCGATAGGAATCGCAAATTTTACTAAATGGTCTCTTATATTTTGCTTAACTCTAGCGGTTATATCGTGTTTGGAAAAAGTGGCGCTAGAACTAGCAGTAAGTATAGATATCAATAAAGTAGGCCCCATAGTTCTCATATATTCAAGTGGGCTAATTCTTTCTATAATAAAAACACTTAAAAGCAAGAATAAGAAGAATATTAAAAGACATAAAATAATCAAGATAATAGGTGCCCATGAGTTTAATAATAATTCCGTATTTCCAGATGTAACCAAGTTAAAAATACTTATAAATACAATCAATGGCATAATAGATACAACTGCATCTAATAAATCTAATAGAATTAAATTAATCTCAGTAACCAAATTTATAATAATTGGGAATCTTCCTTTCATGGTCAACATAACCATCCCAATGAAGATAGCTAAAAAAATGATTTGTAGTGTATTTCCATCTAAAAAAGGACGAATCAAGTTAGTGGGTATACTCCCAAAAATCATCTCAGATATAGGGCTCCATACACCCTCACCACCATTAACTTTCCCAAGCTTGTTTGTTAAAGGAAAATAAAAAACCGCCGTTACAACGCCAATTAAAGCAGCAAGAAAGGTAAATCCTAAGTACCAGGTAAATAGAGATCTAAAAATGACCTTGATTTGTGATAGATTTTCCATATTAAACATGCTGGATAATACTGATACAAAAAGCAAGGGTGCAACCAACCCATTTAGTAATCCAAAAAAAGTATTACCGATGGGGTTTAACAAGGTATTAGTAATAATTGTTCCAAATTCGTAAAAAAAGTTATTTACAAGAAGACCCAAAAGAACAGCACTTAGAAGCGCTCCTCCTATAGCTACAGTTGGATTGATTTGCTTTTGCTTGATGGTAAAGTTAATCTTGTTGGTTCCGTTTTTATACTCATAAGTAGCCTGTGATAGCCCAACTAAAATTTTACTACCAATCAAATCCAATTCAGATAAATCATCAAGCCCACTGATAGCCATTGGATTTGCTGCAGGACCTTCATAACTCATAATAAGAGATATGGTTTTAAACCGTTTGCGAAAAGAAATCCATACTTTTGACCCAATAGAAGCTTTATTAATCCAATAAACCATGCTTTCTTCAACAAATAGCTGGGCTTGAGTAATCTCTCTACTAGTGATATTAAGTTTTTTTAGTGAATCAGTTACAAATTCTATGGCCTCTCGTATATTTTCTAACTCCAAAAGGAATTCTTTCTCGTTATTCATAGTAAATGCACCTCTCATAGAAATATAGTCATATATTACTTTAAAAGTTGGGTAAAAGCAATAAGACTTTTCTAACTATATCTATAGATTATTATTTAAGAATAGCTAGATAAAAAGCTAAGAAAAAATATTAGATTGATAGTTATTTAATTATTAGAGTTATATTATGGGTATATTTATATTGAGAATATATATGTTAAGATAGGAGGTGAGGAATAATTCCGTTGTTGGTAACTTTAATTGTTAGGAGGTTGAAATCATGTTGAATTTAGAACAACAATTCATAGCCGAATAACAAGAAGCCATAGATGCTCTTAATGATGGAAATATAAAAAAACACGTTGCTTGTTACACTGATGATGTAATACAAGTAGATCATAATGGATTTGTATGTAATGGTAAGGCTGAACTCGAAGCGTATTTCAATGAATTTGGCGAAAAGTTTCCTGGAATGATTATGAAATTTGGTAATCTTAGAATTAGAGTGCTTGCACCTGATGTAGTATTGGCATATGCCTTGACTGAATTTGTTATCCCTGGTATCCCTCCTCTAAAAGGAGATCATGTTTATGTAGCAAAGAATATTAATGGTGAATGGCTTGTAATCGAGTCACATATGAAGATATTCCCACCACCAAGACAATAACAAATATGTACAATTTGATATAGAATAGGGGACTAAATTTTTATAATATACTTTCATCCGATGATTAAATTCATAAGTATCAATAATAAGCCATTGAGTGTTTAGATAACATTCAATGGCTTTCGATTTTGTATTTAGCTGAAGTTTCCTGATATTAAAGATTTATGTAGCTTGTAGTAGGTTTCGTTGGAATACATAATAAATAACTAAATAATTACACTAAAATACTAGTTGTATATTAGTGAAAAACATAATATAATAAGCATATAAAATTACATTAAGTACAAGACATGATAAATTTAAATGAAGAGCAAGCTATTTTTAGAAATCAGGATAAAGTTTATTAGCTAAAGATCATAACGGCAAAATAAAAAATGATTTTAGAAAGGAGAGAGGTTACGTTTTGTTATGATTTTCGTAACCCGTGAGTTGCATGAGAGGATTTGGAGTATTTGAAAAAGGTAAAGTTGGTTGGATGGAGAAACCTGATTACATATGTGGACAGGATGATGTAATTTGTAAACCTTTGGCTTTAGCACCATGTTCATCAGATGTTCACTCTGCAATGGAAATGGAAGGCGATTATTTAAAAAATAGGATTCTTGGTCATGAAGCCATTGGCCAAATACTAGAAGTTGGCTCACATGTAAAAGATTTTAAAGTTGGGGATAAAGTTGTTATTCCTTGTACAACACCTACATGGAAACATCCTGATATCCAAGATGGAACTCATCAAGATGCTGGAGGAATATTTACGGCAATAAACTTTTCATCCTATGAAGATGGTACTTTTGCAGAACAAATAAAAGTAAGATCTGCTGATATGAACTTAGCTCATCTTCCAGAAGATGTAACTTTAGAACAAGCTTGTATGGTTGTTGATATGATGACAACAGGATTTTATGGTGTTGAATTAGCAGACGTTAAATTTGGAGATACTGTTGTTGTATTTGGTATAGGTCCAGTAGGTTTGATGGCTGTTGCAGGCGCTAAATTAAGAGGTGCAGGTAGATTAATAGCTATAGGAACTAGACCTGATTGCGTTAAAATAGCTAAAGAATATGGTGCAACAGATATAGTAAGCTATAAGGATGGAAATGTTGTTGATCAAATAATGGCATTAACTGGTGGTAAAGGTGCTGATGCTTGTATAGTTGCTGGTGGAGGTATGGAATCCTTAAATAATGCTCTTGCAGTAGTTAAATTTGGAGGCGGCAATATAGGAATGCTTGATGTTATTACTGGAAAGGCTACAATGGAATTAAACAACTTATATTTAGCTGGATTTTTAGGACATAAGACAATTAGGGGAGGTCTTTGCCCAGGTGGAAGAAAGAGAATGGAAAGATTACTTTCCATGGTACAGACAGGCCGTGTAGATACTTCTAAACTCATAACTCATAGATTTGAAGGTCTTGAATCAATAGAACCAGCATTCCATTTAATGGTTAATAAGCCTAAAGATTTAATAAAACCTATAGTACTTTTTGATTAAATTGGATATATAGCTAATTTGGAAAAGCAAGCATCAACCATTAATAGTTGATGCTTGCTTTAATTCTATTATATTATTCCCTTACTAAAGCATTGCTATAGATAAGGCTTTTTTCATCATTGGTTAGAACTTTTTCTGTGGTATATGCTAAACCTATTATTATAAGTATTGAAAGAATTATAAGTATTGAAAGAAATTGTGGTAATATGTTTTCGAAAGACTTCCATGCTTTCTTGAGGGTTAATTTTGTATTTTCTTTGCTTTTAACAAATGATAGGCCAAGTGCAATAAGTACTAATACATACATTGTTTTTGTGATTCTGAATCTCCTTTCCCAATAAACCCCAATTGGGTATATGGGGAGTATGCTAGAACTCGATTAACTTGTAAATAGGAATTTGCATAATTAGATATTCAAAATTCTAAGGGGTTTATAATTATATTTATAAATCAATCTTTTCAGTTGGGTTTAAATATCAATAATTTAAGCCATTGGATATCATAGATAAAATTCAATGGCTTTTGGTATTAGTAATATTATATGCTATCACTAAGCAATAGACTTTTGGCAAATTTGACAAATCTTTTTACTGCAGGGGGAGAGTTTTTTAATGACGGTATAGCAATGCCTAATGTAATTTGTTGGGGTGGGTCGAGTGGAAGCTTTGCTACATCACATTCCCATCTTTTTGTGATTAATTCATTCATGATACTCATTCCCATTCCTTGCTCAATCATAGCCAAAGTTGCATAATTTTCTAAAGTCGAAAAGGCTATATTTAGATTTAAATTATTTCTGCTAAGTAGTTCTGCTACATAAAATTCTTTAAGCTAATAGTTTAAGAAATTTTCTTATACTTCTCTACATATTGAATTTTGATATAAAAGAGTTATAATAAAAAATGGAAATTAATTTGATAAGTACCATTAAATAATTGGATTTATATTAATAATAGGAAGTGATAAATTGGAATTGATTGATGAAAAATGTGAATCAGCAAAGAATTACATAAGAACTTTTTTAAAGTGGATTATTTTAGGAAGTATTGCAGGGTTGGTAAGTGGTTTAATAGGAACATTATTTCACGTAAGTGTAGAGAAAGTAACAGAATATAGGTTGGGAAATAATTGGGTCTTGTATTTTTTACCAATGGGTGGGATTTTAATTGCATATTTATATAGGTTATTAAATATGGATAACTCGACAGGTACTAATCAGGTAATTGACTCTGTTCGTTCAGATGGACAAGTTCCTCTAAGATTAGCTCCTTTGATATTTTTAAGCACTGTAATCACACATCTGGTTGGAGGGTCTGCTGGTAGAGAAGGCGCAGCTTTGCAGCTTGGGGGTAGCATAGGTTCATTTGTAGGGAAAATATTTAAATTGGATGAGAAGGATAAACATATTATTGTTCTCTGTGGTATGAGTGGTGTGTTTTCTGCCTTGTTTGGTACTCCTTTAGCAGCAACTTTTTTTGCGATGGAGGTTATAAGTATTGGTGTTATGTACTATTCAAGTTTGGTTGCCTGTATAATTTCATCTACAGTTGCATATGGTATTTCTATTTATTATGGTGTTGAACCTGTACATTATAATTTAAATTATATACCTGAACTTTCTTTTAAAACTATTATAGTAACAGTAATACTTGCAGCTTTATTAGCTGGATTAAGCATAATATTTTGTGTTACCATACACAAAACAGAACATCTAATGAAGCATAAAATTCAAAACTCTATTTTAAGAGGATTCGCTGGAGGAGTAATATTACTTATTCTTACACTTTTAGTAGGCACAAATGATTATAATGGGGCTGGAATGAACATTATTAGAGATGCTATAAATGGAATTGCAAAACCGGAGTCATTTATATTTAAGATATTTTTTACCGCAATAACTATAGGAGCAGGATTTAAAGGTGGAGAAATTGTTCCAACATTCTTTATTGGTTCAACATTTGGATGTTTTGTAGGCGGATTATTGGGAATAGATCCGGGATTTTCG
This sequence comes from uncultured Tissierella sp., assembly GCA_964485455.1. Classification (GTDB taxonomy): domain Bacteria; phylum Bacillota; class Clostridia; order Tissierellales; family Tissierellaceae; genus Tissierella_B. The sequence continues at coordinate 726 of CAZAJU010000022.1, read as the reverse complement.
GCAGCTATTGGGTTGGTAGCATTGTTCTGTGCAGTTATTAATGCTCCTGTTGCTTCAATTATTCTAAGTATTGAATTGTTTGGCATGAAAGGGCTTTTATTATTCGCAATTGCATGTAGTGTTTCATACATGCTCTCAGGTTACTATGGTATTTACTCAAGTCAGAAAATAGTCTATTCAAAATTGAAAGCGGAATTTATAAATATAAATACAAAGTAAAAGTGTTTCAATGCAGCTCATTCTTTAATAAATAAGGTAAGATTAGGTTGAATCCTAAGGCTGCAGCTACATATCATAATACCCCCTCTAATGAAGTTGTTGCATAATTAATGATTTCGATTTCATAAGAAGGGGTTTTTTAAATAGGTATTGTCATTGGATACTGTTATAATCATAAAAGTTAATGAAACTGTACACTTAATCTCTAATCCAGGAGAATCTATATTCAATATTTTGTGGTAAATAAATCTTAGGGGCTATGTCAGTTTGGATATGTCTATTTAAGTCTTTTTCTTTCTTATAAAAAATCAAACTTTTATTTTCTTAATAGTTAGGTTGATATTCATACCAATTTTTGTGATACTAAATATCCTAATATCTAATTAGAGTAATATTAAGATTGTAGTACTTTTTCCAACCTTGTAAACGTTAACATTCTTTGTTATTATCTAAGAAGCAATCTGGTAATATGTCAAGAAAGAATTTTGAAAGAAAATAAAAGAAGCA
>CAZAJU010000021.1:0-26511 GCA_964485455.1 uncultured Tissierella sp. | reverse complement strand
TGTGTAGATAAAAAACTTAAATGGGTAGTTCAATTAATATATAAATTAATTAAACTACCCATTTGTTATTTAAATATTATAAGGGGTATTAAAAATTATTTAATACCTTTTATAAGCATAAAATAAGCCTTATTTGAAAATATTTTCTTATAGCTGAGATAATGTCGAATTTTGGGGTAATATAGTTGTATTATACAACCAAAAGAGGTAAGAAGAATGTTTATTTGTGATATAAGTGTCTTGAATAAATATGGGAAACAAAAGCTTAATGATATGCTAATTAAATTTGATATTGATTGGCATATTCTAGTAATAATACTAGTAATTGAACAGATTCCAGGTATCAGTCAAGCAAGATTGACTCCATTTATTCAGACTGATAAAGGTAATGTAACAAGAATTCTACAATCCATTGAGGAAAGAGGTATAATATACAGAAAAAGTGATGCAGTGGACCATAGAAATAAACTATGCTTTTTAACAGAAGAAAGTTTAAAACTACTTCCAGAATTAAAGTTAGTTTTAAAACAATGGGAAGAAGAATGTTTTTTTGGATTAACAGAGGAAGAGAGTAACTACTATAAAAAAATAAATGAAATTATCACAAAGAATTTAGTAGATGAATGGAAATAAGGAGGATATGTCTATGGTGAAAAAGGTATTGGTAGTAGGGGCAGGAATGGGTGGATTATCAGCTGCCATAAGACTACAAAATGAAGGCTACGATGTAGAAATATATGAAAAACAGAGTATACCCGGAGGTAAAATGCACCAAATTAAAACTGAAGGATATACATTTGATGTTGGACCTACTCTTGTAATGATGCCTTCAATTTATGAAGAAGTATTCAAATTAGCAAATAGAAATCCAGAAGATTACATACCAATGGTTAAATTGGACCCAATGTATGAAGTTTATTTTAAAGGTGAACCTTATCGTCACTATTCAATTAATTCTGATCTTAAAGACCTTATGAAGATGGCTGAATCAAAAGGGGATATTAATGCTAGAGGATTTTTAAATTATTTAAGTGAAATATATGAAAGATATCAAGTAGCTTTAAAATACTTTATAACTCGTCCTTTTAGAAAAAAATCAGATATTTACAATCCTTTTATGTTATTTCAAGCATTAAAGTTAAAGACTTTTGATAGTGCAGATAAAATGATGGCCTCATTTATGCCTGATAAAGATTTACAACAAATGTTAAGTTTTCAAACTCTTTACATAGGTGTATCTCCTCAAAAGGGGCCATCCTTATACAATATAATACCTATGATAGAACTACTTTATGGTGTGTGGTTCATAAAGGGAGGGATGCATACTATGGCACTCTCCATGGCAAAATTATTTGAGGAGCTTGGAGGTAAGATTCATTACAATTCAGAAGTGGACAAGGTTTTGACTACTCACAATAAAGTAAAAGGAATCTCAGTAAATGGAGCAGAAATAAATGGTGATTATGTAATATGCAACGCAGACTTCCCTTACGCAATAACTGAATTGATAGAGGATAATAATTTAAGAGGAAAATATACAAAAGAGAAAATCGATAAGATGGAATATTCATGTTCTTGCCTAGTATTTTATTGGGGAGTTAAGGGAGAATTTCCAGAATTAGAAACTCATACATTTATAATCTCAGAAGACTTAGATGATAATTTAAATAGTATATTTGAAGGGAGAATGATTAAAGACCCTTCCGTATATTTACATATTCCATCTAAAGCTGATCCAGAAATGGCTCCAAAGGGCAGCTCAAGTTTCTATGCTTTAATACCAGTATCTGAACTAGAAACAGCCAAATATAAATGGAATGATGAGACTATTGATTACTATAGACAAAAGACACTTGATACATTATCCAAGCTTCCTGGATTATCTAATATTAGAAATGATATAGAAGTTGAAAGTATATTTACCCCAGAAGACTTTAAAGAAAGATTTAATGCATATAGGGGAGCTACCTTTGGACTGCAGCCTACTTTAAGTCAAAGTAACCACTTGAGACCTCAGGCGAAATCTATGAAATGTGAAGGCTTATATTTTACAGGAAGCAGTACACATCCGGGTGCTGGTGTTCCAATAGTTATTGAAAGTGGAAAGATTTGTGCAGAAGAACTTAGAAGAGATAATGACGAGGATGATTTCGTATGATTAAAATAAATAACAATTTATTATTAGAGTCCTATACTGTGGCTGAAAAAACTATGAAGGAAAAAGCCACAAGTTTTTACCAAGCTTTTAAGCTACTGCCAGAAGATAAATTTATGGGCGTATCAGCAATTTATGCATTTTGTAGATATGCAGATGATGCTGTAGATAATGATAATAGCAGAGAACGGAAAATTAACAACCTTGAAATACTTAAAGAAAGGCTTAATCTTTTATATGCAGATAATGAAGATAAAGATTTAATTTATTTAGACATGCCTTGGTGGATTGCATTTAAGGATACTATAAATAATTATAAAATACCAATAGATGGATTCTTAAATCAAATAAAAGGGCAAAGATGGGACATAGATTTAGATAAGATAAGGTCCATTGATGAATTAGTTGAGTATTCTAGACTTGTTGCTGGTTCAGTTGGAGTGATGTTAGCCCCTATTTTAGCTTGTGATAATAAATACACATTTGATAAATGGTTTATCAAAAGCTGCGAGAATTTAGGAGTTGGAATGCAAATAACCAATATACTTAGAGATATTGGTGAAGATTATATAACTAGAAAAAAAATCTATATACCAGAAGAATTATTCTTAAAATATGATTTAGATCCATCTTTTTTTAATGAATTATTAGTTCATAAGAATGATGAAAATTTCAAAAATCAAATTTCTAATAATTTTATAATGCTTTGGGAGGAATTAGCTGATTTGGCTGAGGTGTATTATAAAGATTATTTTGAATGGATTTCATGCTTTCATCCTACAGCAAGATTACCATTAGTTGCAGCAGCTTTAAGTTACAAAGGAATTTTAGATGCTGTAAGGAAAGAAAATTATAATTGTTTTACTAAAAGATGTTATACTACATTGGCCACTAGAACTAAAATAATCGGACAAGCAAGAGAAATAGTGGATAGGATAGCATTAAGAAAATTAGTATGAAAAGAGGTAGAAAATGCAAAATATATATGGCCTTTTATTATCCTTGATTTATATTTTTGCCATATTAGGAATAGCTACATTATTTGCTAAATATAGCAAAGGTGCATCAGAAACTTCACGTAAAATAGTCCACATTTTAGTCGGAAATTGGGTATTTATAACACCTTTTTTTACTGATTTATGGGCAGTTTTGTTAGTGCCTTTTACTTTTATAATAATTAATAGTTTAAGTGTAAAATATAAACTTATACCTGCCATGGAAAGGAATGATGATAGTTTAGGAACTGTATACTATGCCATTAGTCTTTTTATCCTATCAGGAGCTGGATTTTTAATAGGATGGAAGACTCTACCATTTATCGGGATTTTAATTATGGCTTATGGAGACGGATTTGCTCCAATAACTGGACAAAAATGGGGAAAGAAGAAACCATATTCCTTTGCCCCTCAAAAAAGTCTCGTAGGAAGTGTTACTGTAGCCTTTATATCGTTTATAGTTACGCTTTTAGTTATTATGTACTATAGTAGTAAAGAAAATATCTATGGTTTAAACCTATTTACAATTATATTAATTTCATTCTTAACAGCTATTTTTTCAGCTTTAATTGAACTTACAGGCGTTAAAGGATATGATAATTTAACTCTTCCCATAGGTTCGGGTTTATTTGCAACCCTAATCCTTTATTATAATAGTGTGGGATTATTCTTATATTTGTTTTTATCAGTAGCAATTCTAGTATTTGCATATAAAATGCGAGCAATAACTGCAGATGGAATAGTCGCTGCTGTATTGACAGCTGTTACTTTATATACTCTTGGTGGTCCATATTTAGGAGCTAGCTTGCTTTTGTTTTTCATATTAGGAAGTATTATTAGTAAACTAAAAAATAAAAGTAAATTAAAAGCAGAATTAATACAAGATGTGGAAGGTCCAAGAAATTGGAAACAAGTTATTTGCAACTCCTTACCAGCTACTATTTTAGTATGGTTTTATTTTATAAATCCAGATACAGAAATATATCTTCTATTAGCCTTTGGAGTTTTCTCAGCAGCAGCTGCGGATACTTTTTCATCGGAAATTGGAATGATGAGTAATGGAAAAGTATTTAGTATTTTAAGTTTTAAGCCAGTACCTAATGGCCTATCAGGTGGGGTCTCAATATTAGGTCTAATAGCTGGGATTTTAGGAAGCTTAACGTTATCTCTTCTTTCATTACCTCAGTTTGGATTTAAAGGACTTATCTATATTACAATATTAGGTTTTCTAGGAACTTTGTTGGATAGTATAATAGGTGCATCAATACAAAGAAAATATATGGGTAAAGATGGAGAGCTTCAGGACAAACACAATTACTCCAGAGAAACACCATCATCTGGATATATTTTCATAACAAATAATACAGTTAATCTATTGACCCTAAGTATAACTTCAATAATTGGAAGGTTTATATTATTAATTTAAGAGATAATAATGGTATGTATAAAAGAAAAATAAATGGGTAGTTCAATTAATTATATATTAATTAAACTACCCATTTGTTATTTAATCATCCTCACCATCGTGGTCATCATAATCATAATCATCGTCATCGTCATCGTCTTCGTAGTCATCATCATAATAACTCTTCTTTGTTGCAGAGCTAGTAGCATCATAGACTTTACTGCTTCCTCCTGATGGAGTCGCAGATGACTTTAAATCATAAGTAGGTACCTGAAGCAGTTCATCTTGTTGGGAATCTATTAATTCTGCAGATTTTTCATAATTATTCATCACCATTGTAATGGCCTGTTCACGAGTTATTAGACCTGTAGGATCCAATATGCCCCCTCCTGTACCATTAATAATTTGAAGCTGAGCCATAAACTTAACAGCTTGCTCTGCCCATGAAGCTATTTTACCTGCATCTGAAAAATCTATGGTTGCTAGCTCTCCCACATATTCAGGGTTAGTTTTCTGCCACTGTCTGAACATTATCACCGCTGCTTCTTGTCTAGTCAAATTGTTGTTAGGTTTAAAAAGTCCATCTTCAAAGCCTTTAACAAATCCTAAAGAATTCGCCAAGGTAGCAAATGAAGAAGTAGTATCTTTAAAAGGATTACCTGTTACAACAGTTTCATCTTTACTTAAAGACTTATAAAGACTCATAATAAGTTCTATATACTCCAATCTGGAAATTGGTTTTTGATATTGGCCCCTCAATGTTATCGGAACAATTCCCTGATTATTGGCTGCTTCGACTTTATAAAAGAAATCACCACTGAAATGTTAGAGGATATAAAAATATCAGATGGAAAGATTAAACTAGATGATGACTTCAAACAATATGAAGAAGGGGTTGCACTCCTAATTTTCAAAGAAAAAGAAATTATTAAAGGGGGGTATCCACAGGGATTTCCTTTAGATGTGCCTATACAAGTTGGGAAAATATCTACTATTAGCCAAAACGATGAAAAATGGATTGTTTATGATGTTAGATTGGATGAAGAGATGTATATACGTGGTATTTATAAGCTAGATGAAATCTCTCAGCCTATAAATCAGATAATGATAATAGCTCTTATTACTTTTCCATTTGTAGTTTTTATTGCGGCAGCAGGGGGGTATTTTATAACCAAAAAGGCATTTAGTCCTGTTACAAGGATTAGTAATATAGCAAATAGCATTTATAGTGGCTCTGACTTATCTCAAAGAATAAAACTCGATGATACAGGGGATGAAATTTCAAGTTTGGCTAAAATATTTGACCTTATGCTTGATAGGTTAGAAAAGGCTTTTGATGGAGAAAAACAATTTACCTCTGATGTATCCCATGAGCTAAGAACTCCTATTGCCATAATGAAATCTCAATGTGAATATGCCATTTCCCAAGACAATAATGAAAATACTAGGAAGGCTCTTTTGGAGATTCTTTCCCAAATAGATAAAATGACTCTTCTTATAACTCAACTTTTAGAGTTTTCTAGGGCAGAGCAGCAAATTAAGTTTTTGCAGTTTGAAATAATAAACTTAAGTGAGCTTTTAGAAATTGTTGTAGAGGAATTGGCGGAGGAAGCAGAAATAAAATCTATTTCTCTAACTGTAAATCCTGGGAGAAATATTATGGTCAATTGTGAACAAACACTTATTATGCGGCTGGTGATTAACCTTATCACCAATGCTATTAAGTATACAAATGAGAATGGAACTGTAGAAGTAGGGCTCGAAGAAAATGAAAAAACAGTGGTATTAAGTGTTTCTGATACAGGAATAGGAATCGCACCTGAGAATATTGATAAAATATTTAATCGATTTTATCGAGTTGATTCCTCAAGGGCAAGTAGCCAGAAAAATAGTTTTGGCTTAGGACTATCTATTTGTAAGTGGATAGTATTAGCACATCATGGAGATATTGTAATTCAAAGCCAGGTAGGAAAAGGAAGTAGCTTTATTGTTACAATTCCAAAATGATTTCAAAAATTGGACTGTTAAAAATGGATAAGGTGCTGTTTAGTGAAAACAGCACCTTATATATACTAACTTTTTATTCAATTATGCAAGAACCATCTTGCAATCTCATTCCACCATTACCTAATCCTCTTACGCCACCTTGTCCTCTACCTTGGCCATTTCCTCTATTTGCTCCACCATTACCAAGTCCTTCTCCATTAGAACCGAATCTTGCACCAAGAGTTCTTCCAAGTTGAGAGCCACCATCACCATTACAATTTACTTGATTTTCTTCAAGCTGTTTAATTATATCATCTGCTCTATCTTGAGTGATTTTTCCATCAGTTACTTGTTCAGCAAGACTTGCCTTTTTTATTTCTAGAACTTCTGATTTGAACTCATCCAACTTACCTGCTTCTAGAGCAATTGTTCCGTAAGTTTTATTTGATTCTGATCTTTCTTCTACTACACTTTCAACCGTACGTCCTGTTAAACCAGCAACTGTTTCTGCAGGGGTGCTGTATTGGGATGTGGCAACAGCAGTTAAAGACGTTGCTCCGATTGCCAAGGTTACAGCTCCTAATGATAATAATCTTTTATAGTTTTTCATTTTAATACCTCCAAATATTTTATTTGTAGTTTGTTATCTACTGTAGTTTAAATATACATAATAAATGTGACAAAATAATGTTTTTTTCTTTTCATTTTAGAGGTATTTAAATATTAGTTATCTTTTAAAAGAGATGGTAATTTACATACAAATTTCGCTCCTCCGTCTGGATGATTTTGTGCTGTTAATTGAATATCATGCCTATCTGCTATTTGTTTTGCAATAGCAAGTCCAAGGCCAGTTCCGGACTTATTATCTTCACCTTGGGTTTTATAGAATCGATCAAATATATATGGTAGATGTTCTTCATCAATTCCAGGTCCATTGTCACTAATAGAGACATCATTTTCTGTAATCATTATAGAAACCATTCCATTTTGTGGAGAGAACTTTATAGCATTATCTAATATAATTAAGAACATCTGTCTAAGCCTTCCATAATCCCCTTGTATAGGAATAAGAGAATTTGGAATTTTGGTTTCTATTTGAATGTTTTTCTTCTTAGCAATCTGAGAAGCACTTCTTAATACATCTGACAAAACATCATTGATATTTAAATCGGTCTTATCTATGATAAAATCGGTGTTTTGAAGCCTGGATAAATCTAGTAAATCCCCTACAAGACGCTCTAAGAACTTTGCTTCATTAAGCATTTGAATATAGTATTCTTCAACTTTTTCAGGACTACTTACTATTTTATCATTTAATGCTTCTAAAGAGCCTCGGATAACTGTTATAGGGGTTCTTAGCTCATGAGATATGTTTGCAACAAAGTCACGGCGCAGCTTTTCTAGTTTTCCACTTTCTTTGCTTGCTTCATATAAACGAATTGCAAGTAAGTCTATGGTATGGGCCAATTCTCCAATTTCATCATTTTGATCTACATTACTTCTAGCAGTATAATCTCCATGTGAAAGTTGAGAGGCAGCTAGCTTCATTTTATTAAGTGGTTTTGTGAAGGAGTAAGAAAGCAAAACTGATAATATGGATGTTACTACAAGTGCCAAAAGAATACTAGCCACAAGAATAGAAAGTCCATTTTTTACGGCTGCTGTTGTACCATCTATTGGTGAATGGAGTAGTAGTGCACCTATGATATCTCCATTTTGATTTTTGATTGGTGTGCCAACTGTAAGAGTTGGTTGTGTTAGAGTTTCACTGAATCCTTCGCTAAAGGCAGTATTTCCAACCAATACTTCTGAAATCAACTCACCTGCATTGGGGGGTAAATCAGATAAATTATACTTAGCATTCATCGAGTTTTGTCCCTTACCAACAGTTGTTAGTTCCATATTTTCATCTACAATCCAAACATCAGTATTTGCAATATCTACAATGAATCGAAGATATGCTCCGTTTCCAGCCATTCCCCTTCCCTTTCCATAATTTCCTTCTAGTGACAGGGCATTTGATAATGACTCGGCATAATTAAGCAATTGGTTTTTATGAAGTTCTACTGTATAATTCCTAAAAAGAAAAAGAAATATACCTCCAATAATCAATGAGAAGGTCAGAAGAGCTACAGCAAAATTCATACTAAGTTTTAATGCAATTTTATTTTTTTTCATCTACATCAACCTCAAATTTGTAGCCAACACCCCAGATTGTCTTTATATCCCAAGAAGGATGAGGATATTCGCCAAGCTTTGCTCTAAGTCTTTTAATATGACTGTCTACAGTTCTAGTATCTCCGAAGTAATCCTGTCCCCATACTATATCTAATAGGTTTTCACGGGAAAATACTTTGTTTTTAACAGTAGCAAGAGTCCATATGATTTCAATTTCTTTTTTAGTTAATTCTGGTTTTTCACCACCAATTATTACGGAATAGTCATCAAGAGATATAGTTAGATTATCATAGGTAAATTGTTTAACTTGGGTTTCTTCACGGACAATACGACGCATCACGGCTTTGATTCTAGCCATAACTTCTCCTGGTGAAAAGGGCTTTACAATATAGTCGTCAGCCCCAATTTCAAGCCCCATAATTCTCTCAAAATCCTCTCCACGAGCTGTAATCATTATTATGGGAACATTGGAGGAACGTCGAATCTCACGACATACTGTAAATCCATCTTTTTTAGGCATCATAACATCTAACAAAATGATATCAGGTTTTTCTTTCTCAAATAATTCTAAAGCATGTTCTCCATCTAAGGCAATTAAGGTATCATAGCCTTCTTTTTTCACATATTCATCTAATATTGAAGTTATTTGTTTATTATCATCAACAATAAGTAATTTTTGCATGAAAATCCCTCCTACCACCATTATATATTTAAGTTGTGTTTTTTTTATGGTAATTATTGAAAATAAAAATGTTTTTTTATTAAAGTATCACATACGCGTATGTTAAAAGTAAATTGGGTAAATGTAATTAAAAAAGAGTTGTGATTTTAGGATTAATCTAGAGGTAAAAATAAAATAAAATGTATAGGATTCTAAGGGTTAAGAAGGAGATGATTCTATGTCCAGTGTGGAAATTAACAGAGAAGCTCCAGATTTTGAAATTGAAGAATTCAATGGGAAAAAATTTAAGCTATCTGATTATAAAGGAAAGAGTAACGTCTTAATTGTTCTTAATCGAGGGTTTATATGACCTTTTTGCCAAAAGCATATGATGCAGTTGCATCAAGACTATGACAAATTTATAGAGAAAGAAACTGAAATTGTAGCAATTGGTCCTGAAAAGGCAGATGGATTTAAGAAATTTTGGAAGGATAATAATTTGAGATTTCATGGTATTCCTGATGATACTCATTCAGTTCTCAAATTGTATGGTCAGGAAGTAAATATTTTTAAGCTTGGAAGAATGCCCGCACAGATGTTGGTTGATAAGAATGGTATTTTAAGGTACATCCATTATGGACATTCAATGAAAGATATACCTGATAACCTAGAAATGTTTAATTTAATTGATTCGCTATATTAATTCATTTGGGGGTGTTTTTATGAAAAACTTAAAAAGAATAATAATTCTTTTGCTGTGTTTGATACTTAGTATGACTTTGATTTCGGGCTGCAGTAAAGGAGGCAGTAGTCTAGGCAATGGGTATAAACTTGAAAAAAGCATTGTACTCGATAGTTTTAGTCAAGATTCAGTTCTAGGAGATCTATCAACAAATGGATTAGAATTACACGTTCCAAAAGATGCTTTTAAAAATGGTACAAAGCTGACCATAGCTGGTATAAATAATGATATTAGCTACAATAAGGATGCTATGACTCCAGCTAGTTCAAGTTTTGAATTTACAATCGAAGGTGATGAACACAGAAGTAGTTTGCCAATGCTCTTAAAAATAGCTGTAGACAAAAGTTATTTTGAAAACTTAAAGGAATATGAAGGATTCAAAGGAGTTCATTATAGCGAAGATTCTGGATGGACTTATACTGACCCAGTAGAGATTAATAAGGAAGAAGGATACATAGCATTTAATATTTATAATAATCCTCTGTGGGGCGCTGCGGAGCTTACAGAAGATGAAAGAAAAGAAGAATTTATAAAAGGTAAGGCATTAGAAAGCTGGGGTGCTACTCAAATTGAAGGTGATGTACAGGATCTTACAAGACAAATGGTTGAAAGTATTCTTGTAGACAAATTTAATGCTTCAAATCCTTCAGAAATCAAATTGATTGCAAATGAGGTTTTAAAGGAATTAAAATACGGAACATTTGAATTTGGAAAACTCGCCGACAATCTTATGACTGGAGATTTTGAGTCATATACTGCAAATGTTGCTACAATGATAGGAACTACTATAGCAAATAGTGCTGAGGAAGAAACCTTGTCTGAAGTATTTGGGCAGACAGGAAAAGCAATTGAAATGGCTGGACATATTTGGGAGGGAGATTATAGCGGCGCAGGAATGAAGCTAGCTGAAGCCATTGCTGAAACATCTCCTGCCTACAAAGTAGCTAAGGTTGCAATTGCAGCTATAGATATGAAGATAGGGAATTGGAAAAACAAGGGGATAGAAGAAGCATATACGGCATATAAAGAGGGGTCAAATGACTATATACTCTTTGGATATGATAATGATCCAGGAGATTTTGAACAAGTTTGGGACCAAATGAGAGGCGTTGCAAGACAGATTGAAATGGATGCAGTAAAGAGATATGCTAATGCTTTGGGAGTATCTGAATCTGAGTTAACTCAAGAGCAGATTGACAGAGAAAGAGCCAAAGTTAAAAATTCCTTAAAGGTACAGTTTGAGAAGAGAATCAAGCAAGAAGAAGAGATTGCTAAGCATGAAGAGAATCAAAGAGAGCTTATAAAGCAATTTGAGGAGTGGAACTTGCTTAAAAAGGGAAGCTCATGGTATCCGGAGGACAGTAGTATAGAGCAAATGCTTACTAGACTTCACAATCAGGTTAAAAGAATTCAGCAAGAAACGGGCAGATTTGAAATAGTGTATAAGGATGGAGACCTTCACAATCAAGACAGAGGTCTAGATAATATCGGAAATGTGACTAAAAAGGAAATGCTAGCATCTGACCTTGCTAAACTCATAAATACCAGATATGTATTTGGTGAAGAGGAGTATCAGAAGCAAATTAAGGAAATGGGTTATGCTCCTGAAATTAAACTGGAGATAGGAACTTATTTTGGGTCCTTTACAATTACAGAGGCTCCTATTATAGCTCAAGCTGAAGCAGCCTTAAAAGACCCTTCAAAAGTTCCTGAGGTAATCTTAGATGAAAATGGCGATGAATGCGAATATCAATTCGATTTAACTGAGGAAGAAGTACAAAGGCAACTTAGAGAAGGGATTGAAAAAGGTAAGAATATAGTTGGAAAGCCTGTACCACTTACAATAGTCATTAGTCAAGGCTCCACTGAAAATGAATTTAAAGCATCAGTAAAGACTGACTATGCTACTACATTTCCTGATTATGGATGTGAAGAGGCAAGCTTACCTAAAGAATTTGCAGTCGCTTACAAAGAAGGCATCATTACTCTAACTCTGATACAAGATGATGAAATGGTTCAGGAGACTTATTCAGGAAAGCTTTCAATAGATGGGAAGATGGAAGGATCCTATACAATGTCAACATCACAAGCTCAATTCAATGAGGAAACTGGATCAAGTTTTATAATTCAAGGAATATGGAAAGCTAACAGATAGATAAGGAGGGCTAATATGATTGAAAATTCATATAGACTATTTGGGCTTTTAGCGGCCCTCTTTTTATTCTTTTTTGCATTTTTAGAATTAAGGAAGAATAAAGTATCTTATAGGAAAATATTATTAATCAGTTTGCTATTAATAGCTTCTTTTTTCATCGGTGCAAGGATTCTTTATGCTGTACTTTACTTTAGAAGGATAATTGAGAATCCTATGATTTTAATAGAATTTAGATTAGTAAATTTTGCACTTTATGGTGGGTTAATACTTTCCTTTATTTGCTGGCATATTTTATCCAGATTGTTTAATCTAGATGGTTTTAGAATAACGGATTCTATAATGCCTTATCTTGGGATATCCCTTGCTTTATCAAAATTAGGCTGTTTTTTTAATCAATGCTGTTATGGGAAACCAACTAGTATGCCCTGGGGAGTAGTTTTTGAAAAGGTTGATAGTAATCCTATAGAGAGGATATTTGGAAGCAACTATTTCACAAATATGTTATTCGGTGTAGAAAAGATTCATAGACATCCAACTCAGCTTTATGAGGTATTTTTTGGTATATTAGCATCTGCAATTGCAGCTATTCTAATTAAAAAAAGATTGAAAAGTGGCATAGCAACTTATGTCTTTGTATTGATATACAGCATTGGAAGATTGATTTCATTCTTCTTTAGGGATTTTCCTTTAGCATCTTATGCATCGAATGTGATTAGGGGGCCAATAATATATGGTAGCATAATTATCATATGTATCATCCTTGTTAAGAACAATTATGCGGAATTAAGAGTAAATAAATGAAGGGTATTTGAACTGGAGAATGCTATGGAAATGTACCTTTTTCGGATATCACTCTAGGAGGGATCAAAATGAAAAAAGGTTTATTCAAAGGATATTTTTTACTAGCAATTTTTATTGTTGTAGGAGGATTTATTCTTTTTAATTTCGCATTTATATTGACAGCACTAGTTATGAGGGGCACAATGTTAGTAATGAGGATGCCTGAAAATATGGCTCCACCTAGCTTAGCTAGATTTTTAGCCTTTGCCTTGATTTTATTCATGTCTTGGCTTGTATTTAAATCAGGTCTAAACCATACTTTTAAGGCAACATTTTTAACTATGCCATTGATGACTGTTTTAGTGTTATTAGGATTAAGTTTATATAATCAACCTAAATGGATGCTATATGGAGCGGGAGCAGGGATAATACTAGTTTTATTAGCTTATCTTTATAAGAAAAGGCTGCCATGGGTTTATTACTTTGCTACAATATATGTTGCTATATTAGGAATTTATATTATGGTTTCGGGTATAGATATTTGATTAGGTAAGTTAGGAATGCTAATAAAGACTTCAGCTCTTAAAGGAGTTGAAGCTTTTTAGTTTCTAGCTCTTTACAAAAATATTTATTAAGCTCATAATATTAGTATTACAAAAGAAGGAAGGCCTAATATGAAAAAGTACATACTATTCGATTTAGTATGAAAGAAATATATAAGCTCAACGATTATGGTGAGTTTTTTAATATAAGAATTATCTATAATAAAAAAATAAGTATTGATAAAATCAATTTGAATTAGCTCTATCTATGTTGTAATATAAGTATTGTTATAAAAATATCATGTGGGGGTTTTTAAATGAAAAATAAGTCATTAAAATTAATGTCCCTAATTCTTCTATTAACAGTAGTATTAGTAGGATGTGGACAAGCAGCAGCGCCAGCAACAGAAGCTCCAAAGACAGAAGCTCCAGCAGCAACTGAAGCTCCAAAGACAGAAGCACCTGCAGCAACTGAAGCACCAGCAACAACAAACGAAATGAAATATGTTGCGCCAGCTGATTTAAAAGCAGCTATAGAAGCAGACTCAAAGGAGTATATTATTCTAGATAACAGAAAAGTAGCTGACTTTAACACTAGCCACATTAAAGGCGCAGTTATGGCAGATGTAGACGCTGCTAATAAAGGCGGAGACGATGAAGCTGGAAAAGTTAGCTTAAAGAATGCTCTTAAAGAAGCAACTGGAAGCGAAACAGGAAGCGCAGATGCTAAATATGCATTAGTTTGTTACTCAGGTAAATCATATGCTCAAAAGGCAACTGATTTATTGATTGAAATGGGAGTATCTGCAGATCAAATCGTTACATTAGAAGGCGGTATGAAAGCTTGGGAAGCAGCTGGAGACGACTATAAAGCACTTTTAGTAAAATAATTATAACGAGGCTATTCATTTAAATACTTAAGTGAATAGCTTTTTATTACGAATAAGAAATTTTTAAATTAAACTATTACATATTATTGAACTTTCTATCAATGAATAGCAAGAAAAGCTTCATATTAGCATCTTTTTAGCTTTTCTTATAAAAGAAAAAAATATTTTTTAGGAGAGGTGGAGTATGAAGGCAAAATTACAAGAACACTTATCTAAAATCATTCTTTTAGGTATTATATTAATTTTAGCATTATTATATTTATTAAATCCCAATATTAACCAATTAGTAAAAACTATAACTGCAATGTTTTATACAGGGGATTTTGAAGTGGTAGGGAAATTTATTGATGAATATGGAACTTATGCAATGTTGGTATCTGCAGCTTTGATGGTATTTCAATCATTGATGGCACCACTACCGGCATTCTTAATAACATTTGCTAATGCAAATCTATTTGGTTGGTGGCAAGGAGCAATTTTATCCTGGTCAAGTGCTATGTTAGGCGCTGCATTGTGCTTTATTATATCCAGAGTATTGGGTAGAGATGTAGTAGAGAAGTTGACTAGTAAGGCAGGCCTTGAAAGCCTTGATGAATTCTTTAAGAAATATGGTAAACATTCTATCCTTATAGCAAGGCTATTGCCTTTTATGAGTTTCGATATAGTAAGCTATGCAGCAGGGCTTACTTCAATGGGCTTCGTACCTTTCTTTATAGCCACAGGTCTAGGGCAATTACCAGCAACTATAATCTATTCCTATGTTGGAGGAATGTTAACAGGGGGAGCTAGATTATTAGTAACAGGACTTCTAATTCTATTTGCTTTATCAGTTCTTGCAATATTAATAAAGAATATATACACTTCAAGAAAAACTAGAACAAACTAAGGAAAATTAAGATGAAAAGATATAGGAGAGCTTTTATTTTTTTATTCATAATAGCTATTGGGGTGTTTTTAAATCGAAAATATCAATGGGGTGCCTACTTAACGGACTATAATAACTTTAAGATTATTAGCAAAATGGTAGAGGATAATTATTTACTATCAGTGTTTTTATACATTGTTTTTACCATAATAGGCTCATCATTTTTAGCCCTGCCTGGAGTTACCTTTGCTATTATATCAACTGGACTATTTGGACCCTGGATAGGAGCCTTATATTGTCTCATAGGAACTACCATAGGGGCTACTATGTCTTTTCTTCTAAGTAGGTATTTATTAAAAGATTCAGTGGAAAATCTAGTTAAGAAGAATCTACGATTATATGATATAATCTTCGAAACCAATTCAGAAAAAGAGCTCTTAATTCTAATGATAACTAGGCTCTTGCCTATATTTCCATTTAATCTTCAAAACTTCGCTTATGGAATCTCCAATATTTCAATAGCAACCTATAGCCTTGGAACATTTTTATTTATGATTCCAGGGATAATTATATTTAGCCTAGGTACAGAAGGACTTATAAATGCTGAATGCAGAAACAACATGTTCTTAATAACTGCTATTATACTAGTAATAATGGTCATAATAGGGACATTATTATATAAGAAATATAAAAAATTAACATTAGGGGAAGGCAATGAAAGATAAAGTACTTGTTTTTTTTACAAGAATACCAACTTTAGGTAAAACTAAAACTAGATTGGAAGGTTTTTTAAGTAAAGACCTATGTGTAAAGCTTCAATTAGCTTTTATTAAAGATATTTATAATAACTTAAAAAGTATGGGAATTGACATCATATGCTCCTATTCTGATCAAGGGGATTTAGGGGTTCTTGAGGATATAATCCATGATGATATCTGTTTTATAAAACAAGAAGGACTTAATTTAGGAGAAAAGATGCATAATGCACTATCCTTTTCTCTTAAGAATTATAAAAAAGCCGTTCTTATAGGGAGCGATATTCCTTTAATCAACAAAGAAGATATAAAAAGAGCTTTTGAGATATTAGATACTAAAGACTTAGTCATTTCTCCAACCTATGATGGAGGTTATTATTTAATTGGAATGAAGGAAGAAAATCATGAAATTTTTAATATGAAATATAGTACAAGCTCTGTATTTGATGAAACAATAGATAAGATGAAAGAATTAGATAAATCTTATGGAATAGGGACTTATCAACTAGATATAGATGATAAGTATGATTTCTTGAAACTATATGAAATATTAAAGGAAGATGAGACCATTTCTTGTGATAATACAAGGGAATTACTTCATGAGATTATGGAAAAACGTGAGGTTATATGAGTAAAATCGATGTAGATAATATTAGAAAAAGCAAAGTTTTCATAGATAGATTTGGAATTGAAGCTGATGAAGAGTTTTCTCTTCTAGGTCAAGGAGAATATAATATCAACTATATTTTTAATTCAAAGTATTATAATGAGAAGTTGGTTTTAAGAATAGCTACCCATAGCCAAATGGAGTTGGAGAACCAGATCAGATACGAATATGAAACCCTAAAATTATTGAATAAAACTAATAGAACCCCTAAGCCTATCTATTGTGATGACACAAAAGAATTGATACCTTATGGGTTTTTAGTTATGAGCTACCTTCCAGGAAGTCATTTGGATTATAAAAGGGATTTAAAATTTGCAGCGGAAATCTTGGCAGATATACATAATATAATAATTTCAGAAGATAATCATCTATTAAAGCCTGAAAACCCTATAGAAGCTATCTATGAAGAGTGTCTTAAGATGTTTGATACTTATAGAAAATATAATAAAGCTGATTTAAAAATTATGCATTGTATTGAAGAGCTTTTAGAAAAGGGAAAAAATATTAAGACCGTAGATATAGGGCATAGGAGCATAATAAATACAGAATTAAACTCAGGGAACTTTCTTATAAATGGAGAAGGAAGAAACAACTACTTGGTAGACTGGGAGAAACCCCTATATGGATTTCCAGCCCAAGATTTAGGGCATTTCTTAACACCTACTACCACCTTTTGGAAGACAGATATTATCTTATCTAAAGAGGAGATTTCATTTTTTCTTAAGTGGTATTGTAAATACTCAAATCAGTATAATGATGAAAAAGACCTTTGGAATTCAGTTAAGAATTATCTTTCAATGAATTGTCTAAGGGGTATAACTTGGTGTGCTATGGCCTATGTAGAATATCAAAATCCAGATAAGCTTATATCGAATAATTATACCTATGAGAAGATAAAATCCTATTTATCTATGGATTTCTTAAATATGATAAAGGATGAGTATTTAAATGAGTACTAATAGAGATAAGATTTCAATTATAATCCCGGTATATAATGAAGCCTCTACAATGGTTCAAATAATGAATGATTTAGAGAAGTTTAAAGAAGATTGCGAAATCATTTTTGTAGATGGTGGAAGTAGTGATGGAAGCCTTCAAATAATCCAAGAAAGATATATGCTTATTTCTTCTCCTAAAAAAGGTCGGGCAAACCAGATGAACTATGGAGCTATTTTATCCAAAGGAGAGATTCTTCTTTTTTTGCATGCAGACAGTATTTTACCTAGTGATGCACTTATTCAAATACATAATATAATCAGTGGAGGAAATAAAGTTGGTTGCTTTAAGATTAAGTTTAATAGCACTCACCCTCTTATGAAAATATGCGGCTTGATGTCAAATCTAAGAGTCCTTTTAAGAAATATCGCCTTTGGGGACCAAGGTATATTTATAACTAGAAGCTACTTTGATGAATTAGGTGGTTTTAGAGATATACCTCTGATGGAAGATTATCAATTGTCTATAGATATAAAGGCAGATGGTGAAAAGATTGCTTTAGCTAAATCAAAGATAGAAACTTCTGAAAGGCGTTTTATCCAAAATGGAAGATTAAAGACTATGGCAAAGATGCAAAAACTTCAACATATGTATCGAAAGGGTATAGATGTTGAAGTAATTGCAAATCTATATAGATAAGAGGTGAAGACTTGAAAACAAATCATGAAAAATGCATAGATTGTGGCAAATGTACAAGACATTGTTTGTTTTTAAAAAAATATAATATTAACTTAAAAGAATATGCAGGTCTACCTGAATTGGCCTACAACTGTTATTTATGTGGAGAATGTAAGAGAGTTTGTCCTCTTGATATAGATGGCCGACAGCTATCTTTGAATTTAAGAGAAAAAAGAATAAAAGAAGGCTACAAATTACATAGGAACGGATATGGTGTGTTATTGCTGGAAAAAAAGAATTATATTTTTAAGAATTATAAGAAGGTGAATAGTAAATTGGCTTTTTTCCCTGGATGTAATTTTCCTGCGTATTATCCTGATACCACTAAAATGATTTCAGAAAAACTTAAAAATAGCTTTGGAATTTCTACTATTTTTGATTGTTGCGGCAAGCCTATAGCAGATTTAAATTTAGAGAAGGAAAAGGATGAAATAAGAAATAGATTAAATAATAAATTTAAAGAATTGGGAATCGAAGAATTAATACTCCTTTGCCCAAATTGCTATTATTATTTCCAGCATAATTTAGACATTAAAGTTTCAATGATATATGAATATGAAGAAATAATGGGTAGCTTAATTGATAAGGATAATTCTAGCAAGATTGGTGGGGCTATATTTTTACCATGTCCTGATAAAGACAGTAGGACAATCTACAAGATGCTTGAGAAATACATTGATAATAGTAATATTCAAGAAATAAAAGAGATTCAATGCTGTGGTGCAGGGGGTTGTGCATCTATAAAAGAAAAGCAGTTGACTAAGGATATGCAAGAAGGCTTTAAAAATTACGATGAAAAAATATATCTGTATTGTGCTACTTGCTCAGGTATGATAACAAAGTCAAATCCTAATGTTGAACACATTCTTTGTAAATTACTAAATACTAACGAGAAGATTTCTGAAGGAATAAGCACAGTTATAAATAGAGCTTTATTTTCCTTTTTAGAATAGGAGATATATTATGGTTAGAAGAATAATAATAGATTGCGATAATACTTTTGGAGTATCTGGGTGCGATGTAGATGATGGTCTTGCCATCATTTATAGCTTAGCTCAAAAGGATGTAGAGGTCTTAGGTATAAGTACCACCTTCGGAAATAATAATTTGGAAATTGTATATCCAAATACAGTTTCTTTTATGAAAAATATTGGATATTCTCATATACCGGTTTTCAAAGGTTCGAAAGATTCCTTTACAGATAATGAAGCAGCAAAGTTTCTGGTAGAGATGGCTAATAAATATAAAAGTGAACTATCCATAGTTGCTTTAGGATCCTTAACCAACCTATACCATGCATGGCAGCTAGATAATGATTTTTATAATAAGATCAAGGATATTTCACTTATGGGTGGAATTACAGAGCCCCTAATAATAAATGGTAAGCTTTTAAATGAATTAAACTTTTCATGTAACTGGGAGGCTTCCCTTAATGTATTAGAATATGGAAGGTCTATTATTATAGGGACTGGAAATACCTGTTTAGATGGATTCTTCACTAGGGAAAGATTTGAAAAATTGAATGAGGGAAATGACTTTGAAAAATGGCTATATAATGAGAGTCTATATTGGTTTCATAGGGAGAAGGATGTCTTTGATAATCACGGAATCTATATATGGGATATCTTATCGGCAGCGGCTCTCTTAAACCCTGATTTATTTATAATGGAAACACAAGAAATCTCCCCGGATGGAGAAAGCATGATGACAGGTATGCTACTGGGTAAAGGAAAGAAAAGAAAAATTATTATACCAAAGATAAAAGATATAGATGGATATACTGAGCATGTCTATGAGCAGTATAAAGTTTTTGGTGAAAGGCTTATTTAGGAATGTAAATAAGCCTTTCCTTATCTAAATCTACATGGATCCTATCCCCTTCAACCAGAGCTACAGGGGCTGGAACTATACTTTCTAATTTTGAATTCTTATTAGTATGAGTAAGTTTTAGCAGATAGTTATCACCTTGATAAATCTTATCTACCAGTTTAAAGTCTCCATTTGTATCCTTTCTTACCTTTACTGCAATAGGTCTTACCAGACATTTATACTTCCCCTTATCCTTATTTACATCCAAAGTAAATAATTCGCTAATAAATTTATTGTCTATAACTTCTCCATCGATATAGACCCCTTCGGCAAAATAATCAGCTACTAGAGTATTTACAGGATTTTTAAATATATTTTCTGGGGTATCATATTGCTCGATCTTCCCATTATGCATAAAAGCTATTCTATGGGACATAGTTAAAGCCTCTTCCTGATCATGGGTAACTAATATTGTAGTTATCTTATATTCTCTTTGTAGGCTTAAGACTAATTCTCTCATATCCTTTCTAAGGTTGATATCAAGGCTAGAGAAGGGCTCGTCTAATAATAGGACTGTAGGCTCAGCTGCAAGGGCTCGGGCTAGGGCTACTCTTTGCATTTGGCCTCCAGACATTTCCTCTGCATGTCTATCTTCAAATCCATTTAATTGGACCTTGTCCAACAATTCTAAAGATTTTTCTCGGCATTTATTCTTGTTATAACCCATCATTTTTAATGGAAAGGATATGTTTTCTGCTACTGTCATGTGAGGGAATAATCTGAAGTCTTGAAACACAATAACTGTTTTTCTCTTATGGGCAGGTATTTTATCTGCTAGATTCCCCCCCAATATAATTGAGCCTTCATTTTGTCTGATAATACCTGCTATGGTTTTTAACATAGTGCTTTTACCGCATCCTGATGCTCCTAAGAGGGAAATAAATTCGCCATTAGCTACTTTTAAATTTATGGATTTTAATATTTCCTTATTTGATAAAAGCACAGATATATTCTTTAATTCTAACTCCATTATAGATTCCCCTCCTTATTTTGAAATGACAGTCTTTTTATCACCCTATCCATGATAATAAATATAGTGAGTGTCGATATAACAAATACTAAGGCATAAGCAGACCCTATAGATCGGTCTCCCTTTGCAATAAATGGTACCATAAGTGTACTTAAGGTCCTTACTTTTCCCCCACCAATTAATAAAGTAATGAAGTATTGGCTAAAGGAAGTGATATAAGCCATGTTCATAGATGCCATTATTCCAGGAGAAAGAAGGGGTAATGTAATATAGATAAAGGATTTCAAAGGAGATGCTCCTAATACATAGGCTTGTAACTCCATCTTTTCACCTATAGATGATGTTAAGTCCCTCATAATATTTACGGAATAAGGCAGTGTATAAATTAGGTGTACAATTATTACCCCAAGTAGGGTATCGGCTAAGGCCATCCTAATAAATACTACATGGATACCCATGGCAAATACAGTGCCGGGAACTAGATTTGGAAACAAGCTTAAGAGCTTAATTAGACCTTTGCCAAAAAAATCGTAAAAGACCAAGGCTCTAGCAGTCATGGTAGCAATTATTGCAGAAAGAAAAGCAACTGTTAATGAAAGTAAGATACTAGAGGCCAATGTTGGCAATACTTTTGCATAAGGTGCAAATACCTCTTTAATAGCCCTTAAGGAAAATGATGTTGGGAATAAATTTGGCCAAGGCCATCTATTTGCGAAAGTCCAAAGAAGAAGTATTCCTAAAGGTGCAACTATAGTAAATACTACGAGATATAAGAAAAATTTCAAGGATTTATTTGAATTAGTATCTTTCATGAATATCATCTTTAAGCCCTTTCTTCTTTTTGATTAAATAATATATCCCAGCCATAGACCAAGTCACTGCCAGTATTAATCCATTCATGGCCATAGCATAGGGCCTGTGGCGCAAATCAGGATGCATATATTCAATATGCGCTTGTACAGACAATGCTTTTGGCATAGTTGGCCCTAATAAGAATGGTAAATCATAAGCTCCAAAGGAAAATGTTAATATAATCAAGAAAGCCTTACTTATGGCAGGCATACTTAGAGGTAGGGTAATATAGAAGAAGGACTTTAATCTAGATGCGCCTAAGTTCTCGGCGGCTTCTCCTAAAGTCTTGTTTATACTATTCATTAAAGTCAAACTAAAGTATGCAACAAAGGGGATTTCCTTCCAAAGGTATCCTACGATGATTCCAAAGCTATTTTCAGTATACAATAATAGGGGAAAGTCACCTTGTGCATTTATTAAGCCTAAGTTATAAAGCAGTCTTGCTACCAAGCCATTTTGTGAAAGAATGCTTATGGAAAATAAGGCTACTATAGTATGAGGTATAAGGATGGCAAGTTTTATTATTTGAAGCACTTTACCTTCAGTATGTCCAGTATAGACAAGTGCAGTTGTTAGTATGGTGCCTAAAATAATTGCTAATATGGAGGATATAAATGATATCCTCAGTGATACCTTTAAAGAATCTAGAAATGTAGGATTATTAAGTATTTCAATATAATAATCTAAGGTAAAATTGGTTAAATCAAAAGCTGGAATATATCCAAAGCCCTGTACTATTCCATTTATAATGCCAAATATAAAAAGAACACCCAATAATACTATGGGCATTATAAGTATATAGGGTGTTTTTTTATTCATAATCTTCTACTCCTTAAATCAATCCAAATTTTATTTTCCAACTACCTCTTCAGCCCAGATCTCTTCTATGATAGGAACAAGATTTGCTGGCATCTCAGGTAATCTCTTGCTAAGAAGCTCATCTTGAGGAAGAACTCCTTGTCCTAAATCAACCTTATCGAATCTAGCCTTTTCTACATCACTTAATTTATCGTATGAAACTACAGGTAAAGTTCTAAGTTCCTCAAACTGTGTTGCCTGTAAATCAGCTGAAATAATCTCGTTAATTGCAACCATAGCGGCAGCTTTATTAGGTGAATTTTTGGCTATAGCTATATAACTTGTATTGCCTACTGTACCCTTATCAAATAGAAATGTTCTTACAGTATTATTATATATACCCTTTTCAATACCTGTAGCTACTGAATAAGGTCCATAACTCATGGTCATTACTATTTCACCGTCTTGGAACATATTATCCACTTCTCCGGAAGTTGCAGGGAAGGTTTTACCTTCATTCCATAGGTATTTATTCAACTCTCTTAAATAGCTTAAAGCAGGCTCTATTGCTTTTTTAACTACTTCTTTATCTGGTTGCATATCCATAAATTGCTCATATCCTACAATATCGTAAATCAAAGTTCTAACAAAAGCAGATCCTGTAAAATCAGGTAATGCAGGATATGTAACTTTACCTTTGTATTTTTTAGCATATTCCAAAAGTTCATCGGTATTCTTTGGTGTTTCGCTAGTTACAGCAGAATCATTTATAAATACCATTTGTGCCTTTCCATAAGGTGCTTCATATCCTTCTATTGGGAATCCAAAGTCATATTGAACTTCTGCATCATTACCATCTATGTACTTCTCAAAATTAGGCAAATTTTCTGCGAAAGGTCCAAATAACAGGTCATTTTCTTTAGTGGAATAGAAATTTTCTCCATTTATCCATATCATATCGATGGAACCTTCTTCCACTCCTGCTTGTTTTTCTCCTGATAATTTAGCTAAAATCTCATCGATATTCATTCCTACAACATCTAGGTTGATATCGTATTTTTCCTTCAATGCTGGAGCAACGGTTTCATTTAACCATCTATTTCTATCTTCGTCTCCGCCCCAACCATAAAAAGTAACAGTGCTACCCTTAGCTTGTTCAACTATTGTTTTAAAATCTGCATTTGGATCAAATTCTTGTGTTTCTACTTCTGTGCTAGTTGATGTTTCCTTTGTAGAATCTTCCTGTTTATTTTTTCCTCCAGTACAGCCTACCATTAAAGATAAAGCTAAAAAAATAGCTAATAAAGTTGATAATCTTCTAAAATTCATTTTTTTCTCCTTTTGTTCTACATTTTATCCATAACAATTATAGCATATTAAGTATTTTTGGCTATAAGAAAAGCGATAACATTTATCTATAGCTGATTTTCAAATATTGAATTTATTTATATTAAGTATAGAACATAGATAGACTTATATGACTCTTTGTGTCCTTATTCCTTTGTGATATAATATTTACTGACTATATAGGATAGAAATGGAGCACGAGAATGGTTGGAGATATTAATAAAGCGGAACCATCAATTTGTGTTCAGAAGGAGGCAATATGAGAATATTACATGTTATAGCACAAATTCCAACCAAAACAGGTTCAGGAGTATATTACTCCAATATAATAGAGGAGTTTAAGAAATACAATTACAAACAGAAGGCTATTTATGCCTCTCAAGATAAATATTGTTTTGATGTGCTACCTTATGAAGATCAATACCCTATAGTTTTTAAAACCGAAGAAATACCCTTTCCAATAGTAGGAATGAGTGACGTAATGCCTTACGAAAATACTCAGTATTCATCAATGACAGAGGAAATGATTGATCTTTGGAAGAAAACTTTTAAGAAAAGACTGGAAAGAGCTAAGAAGGAATTTGATCCTGATATAGTATTTGCTCACCATCTATGGATTTTGACTTCTTTAACTAGAGATGTATTTCCAGATACAAATATTATTGGAGTATGCCATAATACAGATTTGAGACAAGCTAGAATGAATCCCTATATTAAAGAAAAGCATGTGAAAAATTTGCATGAATTAGACCTTGTATTTTCAATTTCTGACAATCAGAAAGACGAAATAGTAGATATTTACGGTATAGATAAAAATAAGATTATCAATGTAGGTGGTGGCTATGATCAAAAAATCTTCTATCCTCCAAAACAAAAGACTTATACCGATAAGATTAGGCTTATATTCAGTGCTAAGATAGATCCATCTAAGGGAGTTTATGAGCTTATCCAGGCTTATAAATCTTTAGGACTTGCTGATATAACTTTAGATATTGTAGGAAATCCTAACGAAGAGAATAAAAAGAAATTAGAAGATTTTATAGATGGTGATAGCAGTATTAGAGTATGTGGTGCAAAAGAACAAGTAGCTTTGGGAGATGAATTAAGAGAAAAGGATATATTCATAATGCCTTCCTTCTATGAAGGGTTAGGGCTTATGGCTATAGAGAGTTTAGCTTGTGGACTATATGTAGTAACTACAGAAATTGAGGCCCTGATGGAGCTTTTAGGAGAAGAAATAAATAAGTCTGGGATAATAAAATATGTTCCTCTTCCCAGAATATATGATATGGACAAGCCTGTAGAAGAAGATTTGCCAGAGTTTAGAGAAAACCTAAAAAAGGCTATGCTAGCTCAGATTGAAAAAGTAAGGGCAAAGGAAGAAAGACATAAAGATTTAGAAGATAAAATTAAGACTTTCTCGTGGGAAGCAATAGTAGAGAATATAAACAACGAGATAAAAGAGCTGAAAGGAAAGGTAATGTGATGGACTTAAATAAAATACAGAAGATAGATAATCTAGATGGGATTATATTTGATTTAGACGGAACCCTTTGGGATTCTACAGAGCATATTTTATTATCATGGAATGAAGTTTTAGAAAGATACGATGAAATAAATAAAAAGCTTACATTAGATGAAGTTAGGAAGTCTATGGGGCTTACATTAGAAGAAATATTTAAAAACTTCTTTCCAAATCTTGCTCATGACAAGAGAAAAGAAATTGAAAAAGAAAGTACAGAACATGAAGTTGAGTTTATAGAAGCTAATGGAGGTACATTATTTGAAGGCCTTGAGGATGTACTTAAGGAACTAACTAAAAGATATAAATTATTCATAGTGAGCAATTGTCAGTGTGGATATATTGAAGCATTTTTAAAATATCATAATTTTGGTAAATACTTTATGGATTTTGAGTATATAGGAAGAACTGGATTACCAAAGGGTGAGAATATTAAGCTTATAATAGATAGAAATAAACTTCAAAATGCAATATACGTTGGAGATATTGATGGAGATAGAAAGGCAGCAGAACTTGCGGGGATTCCATTTATCTATGCTAGATATGGTTTTGGAGATGTAGAGAAATATGATTATGAAATTGATAGTATAGTGGAGCTATTGGAATTAGTTTAGGATTAGAAAGAAAAAATTAGGACTAACTCAATACTGTTGCATAAATGCAACGATTGTTAAAATGTTGCGAATGTGCAAACGTCTTCAAA
>CAZAJU010000020.1:0-27013 GCA_964485455.1 uncultured Tissierella sp. | reverse complement strand
ATGGATAAAGAAGATGGACAGCACAAGATAATGGTATTTGACCTTGGTGGAGGTACATTTGACGTTTCCATACTTGAGTTAGGTGATGGAGTATTCGAAGTACTTGCAACTAGAGGAAACAACCGTCTTGGCGGGGATGACTTCGATAACGTATTGATAAATTATATAAATGACCAATTCAAAAAGGAAAATGGAATAGACCTTATAATTGATAAGATGAGTCATCAAAGATTGAAGGAAGCAGCTGAAAAGGCTAAGAAGGAATTATCATCAACTATGTCCTCAAATATCAATTTGCCATTTATTACTGCAACTTCTGCAGGCCCTCTTCATTTAAATATGGATATATCAAGAGCTAAATTTGAAGAGTTAACATCTCATCTTGTAGACGCAACTCTTGAGCCAGTAAGAATGGCGTTAAAGGATGCAGGCCTTCAAGCTTCAGAGATAGAAAAGGTAATTTTAGTAGGAGGTTCAACTAGAATCCCTGCAGTACAAGAAGCTGTTAAGAAGTTAATAGGTAGAGATCCTCAAAAGGATATTAACCCTGATGAATGTGTTGCTATTGGTGCAGCTATTCAAGGTGGAGTACTAAGCGGAGAGGTTAAAGATATATTACTTCTTGACGTAACACCTCTATCCCTTGGAATCGAAACCCTTGGTGGAGTTACTACTAGATTAATCGAAAGAAATACAACTATACCTACTAAGAAATCACAGGTATTCTCAACTGCTGCTGATAACCAAACATCTGTAGATATTCACGTACTACAAGGTGAAAGACAGATGGCAAATGACAATACAACCCTAGGAAGATTCCAACTAAGTGGTATTGCACCTGCTAGACGTGGCATACCTCAAATCGAAGTAACTTTTGATATAGATGCCAACGGTATTGTAAATGTTAGTGCAAAGGATTTAGGCACTGGCAAGGAGCAAAAGATTACTATTTCTGGTTCAACTAAGCTTTCAGATGAGGAAATCGAAAAGAAAGTTAAGGAAGCAGAAAGATTTGCAGATGAAGATAAGAAGAAGAAAGAATCAATTGAAGCTAGAAATAATGGAGATTCTTTAGTTTATCAAACAGAAAAGGCATTAAAAGACCTTGAAGGAAAGATATCAGCAGATGAAAAATCTAAAGTTACAGAAAAGCTTGATGCTTTGAAGAAATCATTGGAGTCTGATAATGTAGATGATATAAAGAAGAAGACCGATGAATTACAAGAAGAGTTCTATGCAATTTCTCAAAAGATGTATGAGCAAGCAGGCGGAGCTGAAGGAGCAAATCCTCAGGATGATGTAGTAGATGCTGATTATGAAGTTGTTGACGAGGACGATAAATAATGATTTAATATAACTATTAAGGCGCAAAGCTAAATCTATGGATTTAGCTTTGCTTATGTAATTTTAAAAAGGCTGGTGAAATTTTTGAGGGATTATTATGAGGTGCTTGGAGTTGAAAAAAATGCAACCCAGGAGGAAATAAAGAGGGCTTATAGAAAACTTGCGAAGAAATACCATCCTGATTTAAATCCACATGATAGTGAGGCAGAGAAGAATTTTAAGGAAGTGAATTCTGCCTATGAGGTACTTAGCGATGAAGACAAAAGGGGAAGATATGATCGATTCGGCCCAGAAGGTGTAAATGGTCAAGGAGCAGCAGGCTTCGGGGGATTTGGTGATATTTTTGATGATATATTTGATATATTTGGTGGGGGATTTGGTGGACAATCCCAACGTAGAAGAACCGGTCCTGAGCGTGGCTCTGACTTAAGATATAATTTGACTATAGAGTTTGAAGAAGCTATATTTGGAGTAGAAAAAGAGATCAAAATTAGAAGAACTGAAACTTGTTCTACATGTGAAGGTACTGGGGCAAAGCCTGGAACTCACAAGGAAACATGTCAAACTTGTCATGGAACAGGGCAAGTAAGATATAGCCAGCAATCTCCTTTTGGTCAGATTCTTAGGACTGCTACATGTAATGAATGTGGAGGAACAGGTGAAATCATTAAAGAGAAGTGTCATACCTGCCATGGGTCAGGAACTGAAATCAAGGAGAAGAAGATAAAGGTTAAGGTGCCAGCTGGGGTAAATAATGATTCTATCATATCCATAAGAGGAGAAGGAGAAGGAGGACGTAGAGGAGGACCATCGGGAGACCTTTATATCTATATAACCGTTAAAGAAGATGAAATATTTATTAGAGAGGGCAATAATATTTTCTTAAATATTCCGATAACCTTTACAGAAGCAGCACTTGGTGCTGAATTAGACGTTCCTACCCTGGAAGGGAATGAAAAATATCATATACCTGAGGGCACTCAAACAGGAACTCAATTTAAGTTGAAGGGAAAAGGAGTACCACACATTCGTGGAGGTGGAAGAGGAGACCTTTACTTTACAGTAGATATTCAAGTACCTACAAAGCTTTCTGAAAGACAGCGAGAAATTTTAAAAGAATTGGCTAAAGAGCAAGGAGAAGAAGTTAAGGAGCAGAAGAAGTCCTTCTTTGAGAAGGTCAAGGATGCTTTCAAATAAGTATTTCCAATACTTAAAAAAGGATGGGATATGATGAAATGGATTGAAGTACAGGTTAAGACAACTTCTGAGAATGAAGAGCTAGTAAGTGAGCTATTGTATAAATGCGGTGCAACAGGCCTTGCAATAGAAGACCCTAATGATATTATAACTTTCTCTAAAACTGAAAAGGATTGGGATTTTATTGACCAGAAGCTTATGAGTCCTAGCTTTGAAGGTATAATCATTAAAGCTTACTATAACCTAGAAGATGGAATCTTAGATACTATAGAATTTTTAAAAGATGAGATTCAAAGATATCCTGTTCAGAAAGGGGAAAAACCTTATGGGGAGATCTCCTTTATAGAAGTAGATGATCAGTCTTGGTCAGATAATTGGAAGAACTTCTTTAGAACTATTATCATTAAAGATAAAATAATAATTAAACCTTCCTGGGAGGACTATGAAGAAAAACCTGGAGATATAGTAATAGAGTTGGATCCAGGTATGGCATTTGGTACTGGTTCCCATGAAACTACTATGATGTGTACTGAAGCATTGGAAGAGAATGTTACTAAGGGAGTGACAGTCTTTGATGTTGGATGTGGTAGTGGAATTTTGGCGATTGTAGCAGCAAAGTTAGGTGCAGAGAAAGTTATAGCCATAGATTTAGATGAAACCTGCGTCAATGTATCTAGGGAGAATGTAGAAAACAATGGAGTTTCAGAGATTGTAGATGTAAAACATGGAAATCTTCTTGATTTAATCCAAGGTAAGGCTGATATTATAGTAGCTAATATAGTAGCTGAGATAATTGTAGGTATGAGTGCGGACTTACAGAACTATCTTAAAGAGGATGGAACATTTATTTGCTCAGGTATTATAACTGAAAAGATAAAAATGGTAGAAGATAGTTTAATAGACAATGGCTTTAAGATCCTTCAAGTTAAGGAAAATAACGGCTGGGCTTGTATCATATCTAAAAAGTAGGTGAACCTATGCATAGATTTTTTATAGATAAGCATCAAATAGATGAGAATAATATAACTATAGTAGGTACAGACGTTAAGCATATGAAGGATGTCCTTAGGCTAAGAATAAATGATAATGTAGAGGTTTCTTGTGATGGGACCAACTTTCTTTGTAAGATAAGCCATATTGATAAGGATAAAATCAGCTTAAATATTCAAGAAAAGTCGGAAGGAAAGGCAGAATCTAAAGTTGAAGTTATTCTTTTACAAGGCCTTTCTAAGGGTAATAAAATGGAAGTTATCTTTCAAAAGGGTACTGAAATAGGGTTAAAAGGGTTTTATCCCGTTGCAACAAAGAGGTCTGTAGTTAAGGTCAAGGATATAAACAAAGAACAGAATAAGGTTGAACGGTGGAATACAATAGTGGAGGAAGCTGCAAAGCAGTCCAAGAGGGATTTTATTCCTAAGGTAGAAGGCATTATAAGCTTTAGTGAAATGATAGAAATCTTAAAGGATAAGCCCAATATTATAGTACCCTATGAGGATGAGAAGGTTATTACCATAAGGGAGGCCTTAGTAGATTTAGCCGATGAGCCTATTTACGTGGTTATTGGTCCAGAGGGCGGCTTTGAAGTAGATGAGATAGAAAAACTAAAGGAAATTGGTGCAAGAATTGTAACTCTAGGACCTAGAATATTGAGAACAGAAACAGCAGGTCTAGTTACAGGTACTATAATTCTATATGAAGTTGGAGATTTAGGAGTGATTTAATGAAGACCGTAGCATTTCATACTTTAGGATGCAAGGTGAATCAATATGAAACGGAAGCTATGGAAGAGCTGTTTCAAAAAAATGGTTATTCAATCGTTGATAGTGAAGAAATCGCAGATATATATGTTATAAATACATGTACTGTTACCAATTTATCCGATAGAAAATCTCGGCAATTTATTAGAAAGTCAAAGAAAACAAATCAGGATTCAATAATCGCAGTTGTTGGATGCTATTCTCAAGTATCTCCCGATGAAGTTTCGAAGATTGAAGGTGTGGATGTAATTATTGGGACCTCAGAAAGAAACCGAATTGTAGAGCTTTGTGAAAAGTCTAGAACTTCTAATGAAAAGATTAATATAGTAAGAAGTATAAAGGGAAATAAGGAATTTGAGAAGATTAAAATTGATGAAATCAAATCTAGAACTAGGGCAAATATAAAGGTTCAAGATGGCTGTAATCAATTCTGTAGTTATTGTATTATACCTTATGCTAGAGGACCTATTAGAAGCAGAGACTATGATGAAATACTTGAGGAAGCAGAAAAAATCGCTAAGGCTGGGTTCAAAGAGGCAGTTCTAACAGGCATTCATATAGCATCTTATGGAAAGGATAATAAAATCCCTCTTGTAGATGTACTTAAAGGCATTGGGGAGATTGAAGGAATAGAAAGAATTAGACTTGGTTCCCTTGAGCCTACTTTAATAGATGATGATTTTATGAAAAAGATAAAGGATATTGGAAAGGTATGTGATCATTTTCATCTTTCACTTCAGAGTGGAAGCGATTCAGTATTGAATAGGATGAACAGAAAATATACTACTTCCATATATAAGGATAAGGTGGATATAATCCGAAAATACATGCCTGATGCAGGGATTACTACGGATATAATAGTTGGATTTCCAGGTGAAAGTGAAGAAGAGTTTAAGGAAACCTATGATTTTGTAAAGGAAATTGGATTTTCAAAGATCCATGTCTTTAAATACTCACCTAGAAAAGGAACTCCTGCAGCCCAAATGGATAATCAAATAGATGGAAACACAAAGAATTTACGTAGTGAAAAGCTTATAGCTCTTGGGGAAGAAGTAGCGGAAAGCTTTAGAAATAGATTCATAAATAGATATGTAGAAGTACTATTTGAGGAAGAAAATAAAAAAAATCCAGGCTATTATGAAGGTTATACTACAAATTACTTAAGGGTGAGTATATCGTCTGATTATTCTCCTGTTGGAGAAATAAAAAACATTAGTATTATTGGTATGAATGATGATATACTTTTAGGTAACATTTAGGATAAGGAGGTGTAGGATTTGGAATGTCTATTCTGTAAGATTATTAATAAGGAAATCCCCTCAGAATTAATATACGAAGATGATAAGGTTGTAGCATTTAATGATATTAGTCCTCAGGCCCCTGTTCACTTTTTGATAGTACCAAAGGAGCATATACCTTCTAACGATGATATTAATTATGTTAATTCAGAAGTTGTAGGATATATATTTGCACTAGCAAAAAAACTGGCTAAAGAACAAGGCTTAGAAGATGGATATAGAATTGTAAACAACTGTAAAGAACATGGTGGGCAGACTGTTAATCACATTCATTTTCATGTCTTAGGTGGAAGACAAATGTTGTGGCCTCCGGGTTAAAAAGATATTGAAATAATTGTATATTTACTGTATAATTATCTAGTATGCATACCTTAACCATAGAAGTATTGAGGTACTCTTGTTGTTAAGAGGGGAGGGAAAGATCGATGTCAGAAATCAAGGTTGGAGAAAATGAATCTCTTGATAATGCACTGAAAAGATTTAAAAGACAATGTGCACGCGCTGGTGTTATGGGTGAAGTTAGAAAAAGAGAACACTATGAAAAGCCAAGTGTAAAGCGTAAAAAGAAATCTGAAGAGGCAAGAAAAAAGAAACATTCAAAGTTTTAATTAAATGAGAAGGTGAATTAATGTCCCTTAAAGAAAAACTTATGGAAGATCTTAAGACTTCCATGAAAAATAAAGAGACTATTAGAAAGAATACAGTAACTATGGTAAGAGCTGCTATAAAACAAGTCGAAGTTGACCAGAGAAGAGATGTTCCGGAAGAAGAAATTTTGGAAATCATCGCTAAACAGGTCAAGGAAAAGAGATTTGCTATTGAGGAATTCAAAAAGGGTTCTAGGCAAGATTTAGTAGACCTAACCGAGAATGAGATTGAGATTCTTCTAGAGTATTTACCAAAACAGCTTTCTGAAGAGGAAGTTGAGCAAATAGTTATTGAAACAATAAAAGAAATTAATGCTACCTCTATGAAGGATATTGGAAATATAATGAAGGCTGTTATGCCAAAGGTTAAAGGCAGAACAGATGGAAATATAGTAAATAAGGTAGTAAAAAAAGTGTTTAGTTAAAAACCTGGGCTTTAAGCTCAGGTTTTTAAATTTATCCTAATTTATCAAGTACTTTACAAATTTTGGGGTATAAGTAATTTGAATTGCTTATAATATATAAAGGTGGTGATTTCTTGAAGCTTAAATGGTTTATATTGGTTTTACTTCTATTATCAATTACAACAGGTGTATTTGCTACATCTACTTCTGATGTTGGAAAGGTATATGTGGTTCCAATAAAGGGTGAGATAAACCGAGCTACCCATAACTATGTAAGAGATGTATTGCAGGATATAAGCGATGAAGATATAAAAGCTATAGTCTTTGAAATCGATACCTATGGGGGTTCTGTTCAAGAGGCGCAAAAGATAAAGGATTTGATTATTTCAACCAATATTCCTACTATTTCCTTCGTAAACAATAAGGCTATTTCTGCAGGAGTATTGATTACTATTGCAAGTGAAAAGGTTGCTATGACTCCATCTTCAAGTATAGGTTCTGCAGAAACCATACCAAATACAGAGAAGGTTTTGTCGTTTTGGAGGTCTACCTTGAGAGATACTGCTCAATATAGGGGCAGAAATACTTTGATAATAGAAGGCATGGCCGACAAGGATGTTGTAGTAGAAGGAGTTAATGAAAAAGGAAAGCTAATAAATCTAACAGGTCAAGAGGCTTTAGAGCTTGGAATAGCTGACTTAATTGCAGATGATATATCTGATATATTAGCTAACTTAAATATCAAAGCAGCTAAAGTAGAAGTACTGGAAGAAGGCTTAGGCATTAAGCTTGCTAAATTAATTTCAAGTCCCTATATAAGTACCATGCTTCTTATACTTGGCTTTG
This sequence comes from uncultured Tissierella sp., assembly GCA_964485455.1. Lineage (GTDB taxonomy): Bacteria > Bacillota > Clostridia > Tissierellales > Tissierellaceae > Tissierella_B. The sequence goes on along the minus strand of CAZAJU010000020.1, from coordinate 19,520 downwards.
TAGGATTAGTTGTAGAGATTATGACTCCTGGTTTTGGTATAGGTGGAACTATTAGTTTGTTAGGTTTTGGACTATATTTTGGCGGCAATATATTGGCTGGAAATTCAAATTGGATGAGTCTTCTTTTATTCGTATTAGGATTGGTATTATTGATAATTGAAACTATGGTTCCAGGATTCGGTCTTCCCGGAATTTCAGGACTGATTCTTGTGATATTTGGTACTATACTTGCGATGAATGACATTAGAACAGCTGTAATGTCTTTAAGTGTTGCTATTCTTATATCTGCATTGGTATCCTTTTATCTAGTAAGGATGGGTTTTAAAAGCAAGTTATTTAACAGTATTATCTTATCCAATAAGTTGGAAAGTAAAAGAGGATATCTAAGTAGCGAAAACATGATTCATCTTATTGAGATGGAGGGACTAACTATATCAGAACTTCGACCTGCGGGTTTTATAGATATTGAAGGTATGAAATATGATGCCTTATCTGAAGGCGAATTTATTCATAAGAATTCTAAAGTGAAAGTCGTAAGGGTAGAGGGATCAAAAATTTATGTTAGGAGGATTTAGTATGGATTTATTTATTATGTTGGGATTTGCTCTTATGGTTATTATCCTAATTATGTTGTTTTTTACCTTTGTACCAGTTGGGCTTTGGATTACAGCTTTCTTCTCAGGAGTAAGGGTAAGGATATCCACACTTATTGGAATGCGTCTTAGAAGGGTAGTACCTAGTAGAATTGTAAATCCAATGATTAAAGCCACAAAAGCAGGATTGGACATCAATATAGATGAACTGGAAGCTCACTATCTGGCAGGTGGCAATGTAAATACTTTGGTTGATGCACTTATAGCTGCACAGAGAGCAGATATTCCATTGGTTTTTGAAAGAGCAGCAGCAATTGATCTTGCAGGAAGAAATGTACTTGAAGCAGTTCAAGTAAGTGTAAATCCTAAGGTAATTGAGACGCCTAATATCTCTGCTGTAGCTAAGAATGGCATAGAGGTCATGGTCAAGGCAAGGGTTACAGTAAGGGCAAATATAGAGCGACTCGTTGGAGGGGCTGGTGAGGAAACCATCATAGCAAGAGTTGGAGAGGGAATTGTAACTACTGTAGGTAGTTCATCTTCACATGCAGATGTATTGGAGAATCCAGATAGTATTTCAAGAACGGTTTTAAGTAAAGGTCTTGATTCTGGAACCGCCTTTGAAATCCTTTCCATAGATATTGCTGATGTTGATGTAGGTAGAAATATAGGTGCTAAACTTCAGATGGATCAAGCCGATGCAGATAAGAAAATAGCACAGGCAAAGGCAGAGGAAAGAAGAGCAATGGCTGTAGCTAAGGAACAGGAAATGCTTGCTATGACTCAGGAAATGCGAGCTAAAGTTGTTGAGGCAGAATCTGAAGTACCTCTAGCTCTTGCTAAGGCACTAAAGGATGGAAACCTTGGAGTAATGGATTATTACAATATGAGAAATATATTAGCAGATACTGAAATGAGATCATCTATTTCAGAGATGAATAAGGATGACTCACAGAAATAGGATGTGATGAAATGGATAATGGTATTATTCTACTGATTTTCTGGGCTGCTATTAATTTATTATTGAAGAGTTCTAGGGACAAGAAAAAGGCAGAGGAGGCTAAAAGGAGAAGAAGTACTCAATCTAAAGTTGAGGGTAGAATTACTCCTGATAATCTGCCTAGAAATAAACCGAAGAGTATTATAGATATTTTTAGAGAAGAGATAGAAAAGGAGATTGAGAAAGAGAAGAAGCTTCAACAGAATAAACATCAACCTGTTGCAAAACCTACTCCAAATCAAACTCTAAAACCAACTCTTAAGCCTGCAGCTTCAACATTTCAGACCGAAGAAATTAAATCTGCAGTAAATATTGATGAAAATAAGGATGTAGAATTATTAGAAAGCATAGTTGAAGAAAAAATGGAAGTTATAAGAGCCTCTTCTATCTCACGTGGTTCAAAGCAGAATAACTCTCAATTAAATTTAAAAAAGGATATTTTGAAGGGTATTATATACTCAGAAATATTATCTGAACCTAAGAGCTTAAGAAATTTAAAAAGATATTAAGAGTCCTCCCAATTGGGAGGATTTTCTTTTGTAATAGATGCTGTAAATTCCTCATAATATAGATTGGAGGGATTTATATGAAAAAGAATAATAATTTAAGAACAAATATATCTGAAGCTTTAGAACTTCCAATTGAAATAACCCTGGATCTTCCTAGGATAACCCTAATAGGAAATCAAGAAGCTAATATATTCAATCATAAGGGAATTATTGAATATAGCTCTACGCTTATAAGGATAAATTCAAAGATTGGAATTATAAAGGTTGTAGGGGCTGACCTTGAAATTAGAAATATACTTTCAGAGGAAATATCCATAGTTGGAATCGTTGACAATATTGAAATTCTGAGCTAGGAGTGAGGTTATGCTGGCTATAAAAATATGGAATTATTTAAAGGGATATGTTATTATTAGAATTGAAGGCCTAGCATTGGAAAGACTGTTAAATCTAGCATTAACAAATGATGTATACCTTTGGGATCTGAGGCGAATTAACTATTTTCAGGTTGAGGTATGTGTAAGTTTAAAAGGTTTAAAAGTTTTAGAAGAGCTAATAGAAAAAACAGGATGCAAGGCGGAAATACTAAATATTAAAGGTATGCCTCAACAATTGGAAACAATCAAGAAAAGAAAGACTTTCTTGATTGGATTCTTACTTTTTTTCATTACTACATTTATCTTGAGTTCATTTATATGGAAAATTGAGATAAATGGAATTGAACAGACTCCTAAGGAGGATATAGTGGAATACCTTAGTGAAATGGGTATTAATTCAGGAATTCATAAGTCTAAGGTTTCTGAAGAAGAGGTAAAGCTTCTATTAATTAATGGATATGACTATTTTTCATTTATAGATGTAAGGTTAAAGGGTATTAAGCTTATTATAGATATTAAAGAGGAGGATATCCCTCCTGAAGAGGTAAATAAGGACTATCCTGCTAATGTGGTTGCAAAGAAGAAGGGTGTTATAACAAAAGTTATTGCACGAAATGGAGAAGGTGTAGTTAAAGAGAGCCAGGTAGTAAGGGAAGGCCAACTCCTTATAAGCGGAGTAATTCAAAGCCAGGATGGTAGCTATAATCTTGTCCATGCAGATGGAGAAGTACTTGCAAGGACCTCATACGATGCTAAGGTTAGTGAGCCTATCCTAAAGAAGATTGAAAAGGAAACGGGAAGAGTATTTACCCAGAGAGGTATTAAAGTTTATAAACAAGGAATTATGTTTATTAAGGATATTCCTTTTGATAGCTACAAAGAATATGTAGTAGAGGATAATATATTTAACATTGATTTTATAGATTTCCCTATAAAGTTAATCCGATATGAGTATAGAGAAACAGAGCTTCAAGAAGTAAAGCAAAATATAGATAGTTTAAAGAAATTAAATCAGATAAAAGCAATTGAGATTATAAACAAAGAATTAGCTGAGGGGGCAGAAATTCTATCAAGAGATATAATTCATGAAGTTGAGGGAAATATATTAAATACAAGGGTTGTAATAGAAACAATTGAAGATATAGGTAAGAAAATAATAATTGATAATTAGGAGGAATATTGAAGCTTGGGAGAGTACATGGAAAAAACTATTGAGGTTAGTAATCACTCTACCATAAATGAGATATTTGGAGAATTCGATGAAAACCTTCAGATTATAAAAAGAGAACTAAATGTTGACATTGCAGTTAGAGATAACGCAGTTAAACTATTTGGAGATGAAGCTGCAGTAACTTTAGGAGAAAGGCTTTTGAATAATTTAGTTGAAATAGTGCAAAGTTATAAAAGGCTTGAAAAACAAGATTTAAGATATGCAATCCAACTAGTACTGGAAGGGAAGGATCATTTGCTAAAGGACCTTCTTAAGGAAGTAATATGTGTTACTGCTACAGGAAAGTCCATTAAACCTAAGACCCTAGGACAAAAGAGATATGTGGATTCAATTAAGCATAACGATATAGTATTTGGTATAGGACCTGCAGGTACAGGAAAGACCTATTTAGCTATGGCTATGGCAGTGCAGGCATTTAAGAATAAGGAAGTTAATAGAATAATCTTAACTAGACCTGCTGTAGAAGCTGGAGAAAATTTAGGCTTTTTACCAGGTGACCTTCAAGAAAAAGTAGATCCATATTTAAGACCTATTTATGATGCACTTTTTGAAATATTGGGATACGAAGTCTATGAAAGGTATTTGGAGAAAGGACTTATTGAGGTTGCACCCCTTGCCTATATGAGAGGTAGAACATTGGATTCAGCTTATGTAATTTTGGATGAGGCCCAAAACACATCAAATGAACAGATGAAAATGTTTTTGACCAGGCTAGGTTTTGGCTCTAAGGCTATTATTACAGGTGATATCACGCAAGTAGATTTACCAAAGGGAAAGGCATCAGGGCTTAAGAGTGTTATAAAGGTTTTAGACAATGTGAAGGGAATTGACTTTATTCACTTTTCAAAACATGATATCGTTAGGCATCCTCTGGTTCAAAGGATAATTGATGCCTATGAGAAATATGAAAGTGAAATTTCAAATTAGGTAATTTAAGGAAGTGGGTATATATGGAGTACTACATTGATAACAGACAATCGAAGTATATGGTAACTAAGGAGCTGGAAGACCTTTTAGAAAAGGTGATTTTAGAGTCCTTAAGGGTTGAAGGTAATAAAGATGATTATGAAGTCAGTATTTCCTTTGTTGAAAATGATGAGATTAGGGAATTAAATAGGGAATATAGAAATGTAGATAGCATAACTGATGTATTATCCTTCCCTATGGAGGATGAGTTTGATTTTGGTACTCCTATTCTTGGGGATATAATTATATCAATAGAAAAGGCTGATGAACAGGCTAAGGAATTTGGACATTCCCTAGAAAGGGAGATAGCCTATCTTACTTGTCATAGTATGTTTCATTTAATGGGCTACGACCATATGGAAGATGATGAAAAAAGCGCAATGAGACTTAAAGAAAAGCAAGTTATGAAAAATTTAAAAATCTTTAAAGAATAGCAGGGATATTATGAGGATTAAAGATATAATTAATAGCTTTAATTATGCTGTGACTGGAATATTAATGGCTATGAAAACAGAAAAGAATTTAAGGTTTCATTACATTGCTTCTATTTCTGTTGTAATTTTTAGCTTGTTCTTTGACTTTTCGAGGCTTGAGTTTATGATTCTGCTCTTTGCCGTAACCTTTGTAATTGTTACTGAATTGATAAACACTGCTATCGAAAATACAATTGATATGATTACAAAAAAATACCATCCCCTAGCAAAGATAGCTAAGGATATTTCTGCAGGGGCAGTATTAATAGCATCTATTAATGCTGCTGTAGTGGGATATCTCCTTTTCTTTGATAGGTTGAATCCTATTGCGAATTATGTTCTCTTTAAAATTAAAAGCAATGATATACATTTAACTTTTGTAGCATTGCTCTTAGTGACTTTATTGACTATAGGATTTAAGGCTATATTCTATAGAGGAAGGGGAACTCATTTTCAAGGCGGTACAGTTAGCGGACATTCTGCCATATCCTTTTGTATAGCCACAGCAATATCCTTTTTGGCTAATCATATGCTTGTAACTACTCTAGCTTTTGGCTTGGCCATACTTGTGGGTGAAAGCAGAATAGAAGGAAGAATTCATTCCCTTATGGAAGTTGTGTATGGTGGGATTTTAGGTACTCTAGTAGGTATTTTAATATTTCAAATCATAGGATAGGGGGCAATCATGAAAAAGATCTTGTTAGTATTATTATTAGCTATTTTTCTTAGTACAGGCTGTAGCAATGAATCTAAGGAGCCCGTGGAAGATACTACGGTAATTGAAGAAACAACTGAAAAATCGGTTGTAGAGGAGCCAACAGAAGACTTAGCCCAAGAGCCTGAACCTGTACAAGTAAAAGAAGGCAAGCCCTCACCACTTAGTGGTATCTATGGAAAGGATGAGATAGTAAATCAAAGGGTGGTTGCAGTAATGTTCGATAATCATCCTAGTGCTAGATGGCAGGCGGGATTAAAGGATGCAGAGATAGTTTATGAAATTCCTGTAGAGGCACCATATACTAGATACATAGGATTATATCTATTAAATAGTCCAGAATCCATAGGGCCTATTAGAAGTGCAAGACCTTATTTTGTGACTAAGGTTTTAGAGTTTGATGCAGTATATGCAAGAGTAGGAGGAAGTGAACAGGCTAAAAGCGATATTAGAAAACTAGGTATTGCTGATATAGATGGATTAACAAGCTCTTCTACGGTGTTTTGGAGAAAATCAAGTAAAAAAGCACCTCATAACCTTTATTCTAGTATGGAGGTCTTAAGAGAAGCTCAAACACAAAGAGGTTATAAATTATCTGGAGACTATGAAGGTTTTAAATTCAATGAAGAAGATACAGAAATAGAAGGAAAACCAGCAAATAGTGTTTTTATAAATTATATGAGTGGTAATACTACGAAATATATTTATGATTCCAGTACTAAGCTTTATAATAGAGAGAAGGATGGTAAAGTTCATATAGATGAATCTGACAAATCAGTTATAACAGCTAAGAATATAATAATTCAAGATGTAATAATCAAGGTTATAGATAAAGAAGGAAGACTATCCGTAGCTCTTGAAGGAGAAGGAAGTGGAATTTTTATATCCAATGGAGCAGCTAAAAATCTTACATGGAAAAAAAGCTCTAGAAAGAGCAAGACTTACTACTATGATGAATCCGGACAAGAGATTTATTTTAATCCAGGACATACATGGGTTCAACTAGTAGGTGCAAAAACTACAGTCAATATAGAATAGGAGGCCATATGGATACTAGAGATTTGATATTTAAAGCATTGGAGGCAAAGAAAGGGGCATATGTACCTTACTCGAACTTTCATGTAGGTGCTGCTCTTGTTACTGAAGATGATCAGGTTTTTACTGGATGTAATATTGAAATTTCTTCATATTCACCGACTATTTGTGCTGAGAGGACTGCTATTTTTAAAGCCGTTTCGGAAGGGCATAGGAAAATAAAGGCTATTGCTGTTGTTGGAGATTCAAATCATACATTCCCTTGTGGAGTATGTAGGCAGGTAATAAGGGAGTTTGGTAAGGATTGTAAAATATTCGTAGCCAACTCTGAGGATGATTACGAGGAATATACTCTGGATGAGCTGCTTCCTCATAGCTTTGGACCAGAGGATTTGGAAAAGAAGGAGAAAACAGATGTATAAATCAGGATTTGTAACGGTTATAGGAAGACCTAATGTAGGTAAATCTACTTTGTTAAATCAAGTAATTGGAGAGAAAATATCTATAATTTCCGATAAGCCTCAGACTACTAGAAATAAGATACTCATGGTATATACAGAGGATGATTTTCAGGTAGTATTTTTGGATACACCAGGTATTCAAATGCCTAAGAATAAGCTGGGAGATTATATGCTAAAGATATCCCAAAGCACCTTAGAAGAGGTAGATGTTATTGCATTTATGGTAGATGAAAGCTTAGAGGTAGGGAAGCTAGATAAGTATATCTTGGAGGAGCTAAGGGGAGTCAGAACGCCTATAGTACTTCTTATAAATAAGATAGATAAGCTACAGGAAGAAGAGATTCTAGCTCTTATTAAGAAATATAGTGAGATGAATATGTTCAAGGATATAATTCCAATATCTGCCATGAACAACGAAAATATTAATAGATTTATTGGAGTACTTAAGGAAATTCTTCCTGAGGGACCTCAGTATTTTCCTGAAGATATGATTACAGATCAACCTGAGAAGTTTATAATAGCTGAAATAATAAGAGAAAAGGCCTTATTAAACCTTGATGAGGAGATTCCTCATGGAATTGCTATTGGGATTGAAGGGATCAAGGAAAGAGCTGACAAGGATATGATAGATGTTTTTGCAACTATTTACTGTGAAAAGGAATCTCATAAAGGTATTGTTATAGGTAAAAAAGGAGCCAAGCTAAAGGAAATTGGGCAGACGGCTAGAGAAGACATTGAAAAACTATTAGGAAGCAAGGTAAATCTCCAGCTTTGGGTTAAGGTTGAAAAAAACTGGAGAGAAAGAGACAATAAGGTAAAGTATTTCGGTTACAAATAGCGAGGCTAAGATGATAAAAACACAGGGAATTATCCTTTCGGAGATAAGATTTAAGGAGACCAGTAAGATTCTTAATGTATATACAAGTAAACTAGGTAAAATATCTGTAATGGCACAAGGAGCGTATAGACCTAAGTCCAATCTTTTAGCTACAACTCAGCCTTTTGCTCTTGCAGAGTTTCAGCTTAAGGCTGGAAGAAACTTTTACTATATTAATCAAGTAGACCTTCAAGATTCCCATTATTCTATTAGGGATAATATGGAAAGGCTTACCTATGGGTTTTATCTCCTTGAGCTTTTGGATAAATCAACACCAGATGAGGAGCAAAATGAGAAGCTATTTTTACTTCTTCAAAAGGGCTTGCAACATCTTTCCAGAATGGAAAAGGACTATTTAAAATTTATAGTTGCTTACGAATTAAAGTATATTTCCTTTATCGGATATAGACCTCACTTAGAAACTTGTGTTATTTGCAATAACAAAGTAGATGGCAAGATAAAATTTAGCCCTTCTCTAGGTGGGGTTTTAGATTCTAACTGTATACACAATGATATCTTGGCTAAAACTATAAATACTGGAATTTTATCCTCTATGAATCAATTGTTATATTCTACTTTTGATGAACTTGTAACCTTGAATATTAAAGAGGATATTCTTTTCAGTATTCACAATATTATGGTGGACTATATTCTAAACTGCATTGAAAAACGAGAATTTAAGTCTCTTAGTTTGGTAAAAGCCTTAATTCAACCCTAATACTGGAATAAGGCTATTGACATGAAAAAGAATATTTGTTAGATTATTTAATATGACAATAAAATTATACAAGGACGAAGAGGGTTTTAGTGATTGTTTTTAAGAGAGTCTGGGGTGGTGAAATCCGGATAAACTAGTCCCTGAAATAGGTGCTTCTGAGTATATTATTTTGAGCGAGTACCTCTACGGTATTAAATAGGGTGGAACCGCGGGAGTAACCTTCCGTCCCTATATTATGTAGGGGGTTTTTTTGTCTTTATAATAATTAAATCAAAATTAAGTTGCAATTTAAGTATAAACATATCTAAATGTGAAAGAGGAGGGGTATTATGTTATTTCAGGAAATGATGCTGAAATTACTTAATTATTGGGGAGAAAAGGGATGCCTAATATTGGAGCCTTATGACGTTGAAAAAGGTGCAGGAACCATGAGCCCACATACGTTTTTGAGAACCCTTGGTCCTGAACCATGGAAAGTTGTATATGTTGAACCATCTAGAAGACCAGCAGATGCAAGATATGGAGAAAATCCTAATAGAGTTTACCAGCATCACCAACTACAGGTAATCTTAAAGCCATCACCTGAAAATGTACAGGATTTATATCTAGATAGCTTAAAAGCTATTGGAATTGATCCGTCAAAACATGATATAAGGTTTGTAGAGGATAACTGGGAAGCACCTACCCTTGGGGCATGGGGACTTGGCTGGGAAGTATGGTTAGACGGAATGGAAATCACACAGTTTACCTACTTTCAACAGGTTGGAAGTGTAAACTGCGATATTGAGTCTGCAGAGCTTACCTATGGTCTTGAAAGAATAGCTATGTACCTTCAAGATGTAGATAATATATTTGATATTAAATGGAATGAAGATATTACCTATGGAGATATTTTTAAGAAAGCAGAATATGAACATTCTGTATATTCCTTCGAAAAAGCTGATATTGATACCCTAAAAGGTTTATTTAATACCTATGAAGAGGAAGCAAAGAAGGTAATCTCCCAGGATTTAGTTATACCAGGCTATGAATATGTTCTTAAATCATCACATGTATTTAATGTTTTAGATGCAAGAGGTGCAATTTCCGTTTCAGAAAGAACTCATTATATTGGTAGAGTTAGAAACCTAGCTAGAATTGTTGCTAATGCTTTTATTGAACAAAGAAAGGCAATGGGTTTCCCTCTGTTAAATAAGGAAGGTGTTAAAAATGACTAAGCGTTATTTATTGGAAATTGGAATGGAAGAATTACCTGCAAGATTCGTTGGAGATACTGTTAATCAACTTAGAAGCAATGCTGAACTTCTACTAAAGGAAGAGAAGGTTGAGTTTTCAGATATTACCATTCATACTACACCTAGAAGGTTGACTCTTATAATAAGTGGTCTTCAGGATAATGCTACTAAAATAGAGGAAAAGGTAAAAGGTCCATCTAAGAAGATTTCCTTTGATGAATCTGGAAATCCTTCCAAGGCTTTATTGGGTTTTATGAGGGGCCAGGGAGTAAGTCAAGATTCTATAACAATTGAAGAAGTAAATGGTGAAGAATATGTATTTGCTAATGTAGTCAAGGAATCCAAGAGTCTCGAAGAAGTATTTTCACTAAATATGGAAGGCTTTATAAAGAAACTTAACTTTCCTAAGACTATGAAATGGGGAGGCAAGAATCTTAGATTTGCAAGACCTATTAGATGGATAGTATCATTATTAGATGATAAAGTGATACCATTTGAATTTGAGGGTATATCTGTATCAAATATTACTAGAGGCCATAGATTCTTAGGAAGCAGCAATATAGTAATAGACCATGTTGATAATTATGTAGAGCTTTTAAGAGAGAATTATGTAATTGTAAATCAACAGGAGAGAAAGGATATTATAAGATATGGTTCTGATAAGCTGGTTAAAGAAAAAGGCGGTACTATCCAGCAAGATGAGGAATTGTTAGATGAAATTACAAATATTGTAGAATATCCAACACCTGTAATCGGTCGAATAAAAGATGAGTATTTAAAATTACCAATGGATGTAATTACTACACCTATGAAGGAACACCAAAGATATTTTCCAGTAATAGATGATAAGGGTAGATTAATGCCTTATTTTATTACTGTAAGAAATGGTGATGATAAGTATACAGATATTGTTGCAAAGGGAAATGAAAAGGTACTTGGTGCAAGATTAGAAGATGCAAAATTCTTTTTTAAAGAGGATATCAGGCATTCATTAGAGGAATACGTAGATAGATTAGAAAATATAACCTTCCAGGAAAAGCTGGGAACTATGTTTCAGAAATCTAAGAGAATACAAAAACTTGCAGCTAAAATTGGAGATTACCTAGATGTAGGTGAGGAAACTGAAAAGAATATAGAAAGAGCAGGATATCTTTCTAAGGCGGATTTAACTACTAAAATGGTAAGCGAGTTTACCGAGTTACAAGGAAAGATGGGTTTAGAGTATGCTAAGCTTTCTGGGGAAAATGAAATAGTATCTCTTGCTATTTTTGAACAGTATCTGCCTAGATTTTCTGGAGATATTCTTCCATCAACAACTGCTGGTTCAGTAATTTCCATAGCCGATAAACTAGACTCAATCACAGGCTTGTTTGCTATTGGAATTCAACCTACAGGCTCACAGGATCCATTTGCATTGAGGAGAAGTGCTCTAGGTATTATAAATATAATATTAGACAAGAAGTTAAATCTTTCTTTAAATGAGTTGATTGACTTTGCTTTATATGTATATGTAGAAGAGAATGGCCTTGCTTTTGACTATAACAAAGTAAAATCTGAGGTAATGGATTTCTTTATTGGTAGAATAAAGAATATGTTCTTAGATACAGGAATTAGGTATGATATTATTGAAGCAATCATAAAGACTGATAGCGACGATATTTTCGATTTAAGGATTAGAGCAGATAAGTTAAATGAGTGGTTAAATAAAGAAGGATTATCAGATATTCTTACTGCTTTCAATAGAGTGTCAACATTGGCAGAAAAGGCTATATCAAGCAATGTGAAAAGGGATTTATTGACTGAAGATGAGATTGAACTTTATGATAGCTACAACAATATAGAGGAGAGGGTCCTTGCTCTGATTGGTAAGAAGGATTATGATAAAGCTTTGGATATATTGACTTCTCTTAAGGAGCCTATCGATAGATACTTTGAAAAGGTAATGGTAATGGTTGAAGATGAATCCTTGAAGAATAATAGACTTGGACTTTTAAGAAAGATTTATGATATAATGATGAAGGTTTGTGATTTATCACAAATAGTTAATAAATAACGAGATATAGATTTACTACATCTCGTGTAGTGTAGTGTAGTGAAGAAATTGGTATCCAATTTCTGACCTTACTTAAAAACCTTTAAGGCGGTGAGACATATCCAATTAAGTGTTAGGCAGGAAAAAATAATACAAATCGTAACAGAAAACCAGCCAATTACCAGTGATGCAATAGCTGGAAAGTTAAATCTTACAAGGGCTACATTGAGACCTGATTTATCTATTCTTACTATGGCGGGGATTTTGGATGCACGGCCAAAGGTTGGATACTTTATTACTGGTAGAACTAAATTGAGCTATGTTTCAGATACTATTAAGGATATCAATGTTAAGGATGTTTTATCCGTTCCAGTAGTATTAGATGAGTCAACCTCTATTTATGATGCTATAGTATTTATATTCTTAGAGGATGCAAGTACAGTTTATGTAACTAATGAGGGATATTTAACTGGAGTAGTATCCAGAAAGGATTTTTTGAGAAGTGCAATAGGAGGCTCTGATTTGCATAAGGTTCCAATAGGAGTAGTAATGACTAGAATGCCAAATATTATTTACGCCACTAGTGAAGAAAATATTTTAAGTGCGGCTATAAAGCTTATAGAACATCAAATAGATAGTCTCCCTGTAGTTGAAGTAGAAGATGGAGATTTAAAAAAGCTAAAAGTAATTGGCAGAGTAACAAAAACTACTATTACCAGATTGTTTGTTGAACTGGGAAATAACTTGTAGGAGGATATCATGAATAGTCATTTAACCATGTATATATTATCGGACTCCATTGGAGAAACAGGTGAATTAATAGCAAGAGCAGCCATAAGACAATTTACGTCTGATAATTATGAAATAAAAAAATTCCCTTTTATATCTGGGAAAGATAGAATACAAGAAATTATGGAGGATGCAGCAAAAAACTTTAGTATTGTTCTTCATACAACAGTATCTCTAGAAAACAAGTCCTTTATTGAACAATTGGGAAAGGATCATAATATCCCTACTGTGGATATTATGGCTCCTCCCTTAGAAGCTTTAGAAAATATTCTTATGATTCCTCCTAAAAGGGAGCCTGGGCTTATACGAAGACTTGATGAAAACTATTTTAAAAAGGTAGAAGCTGTCGAATTTACGGTAAAATATGATGATGGCAAGGATCCAAGAGGAGTTAAAAAAGCGGATATTTGCTTGGTAGGAATATCCAGGACGTCAAAAACTCCATTAAGTATGTATCTTGCTCATAAGAATTATAAGGTGGCTAATATACCACTGGTACCGGAAGTGCCTGCACCCAAGGAGATATTTGAAAAGGATGTAAGAAGAGTTATAGGCCTTGTTGCAGATCCTATGAAGTTGATTGAAATAAGAAAAGAAAGATTAAAAGCACTAGGCTTAGATTTTACTGCTAATTATGCAAATATGGATAGAATCAATCAAGAATTGGAATATTCAAGGAAAATCATGGAGAAACTAGGCTGTAAAGTTATCGACGTATCGCAGAAAGCAATTGAAGAAACTGCAGCTATAATTATAGAATATATGAATAAGAGTTTTGGAGACAATAATATTTAGGAAGTGTTGAAAACAACACTTCCTTTCATTTGTGATAGAGGGTTAAAAAACTTAAAAACATTTTACTAAAAAGAAGGATAATTTAAGTTTTTGTTGTATATATACTATTACTAGATATTAATATTAATGCTTTGTTAAGGCTTGGTGTAGAATTTTTCAGTTAAACTTCAAGGATAAAAAAGATATTTTAACCATTTATATTAATAAACTAAAGGGGTAAACCTATGATAAATATAAGAATGCAACAGGAACTTTGGGAAGAAGAAAAATTATCTTCTTATGCGACTCTTAGTAAATATGCTGTTAGATTAAAAGAAGAGGAAAAATGTGATGTAAGAACAGATTTTCAAAGAGATAGAGATAGGATTTTGCATTCTAAATCCTTTAGACGTTTGAAGCATAAGACTCAGGTCTTTATTGCTCCTGAGGGAGATCACTTTAGAACCAGGCTTACTCATACTCTTGAAGTTTCTCAAATAGGAAGAACTATAGCTAGGGCATTACATTTGAATGAAGATTTAGTTGAGGCTATGGCATTAGGTCATGATTTAGGACATACTCCATTTGGTCATACTGGAGAAAGGGTTTTGAATCATCTTCACCCTAAGGGATTTAAACATAATCAACAGAGTATTAGGGTAGTTGACTTTCTAGAGCATAGGGAAGATAAAAATGGATTAAATCTTACCAATCAGGTTAGAGAGGGTATACTAAATCATACAGGAGATAATCAGAGTAAGACCCTTGAAGGTCAGATCCTTAAATTTGCTGATAGAATTGCTTATATAAACCATGACATCGATGATGCTATAAGGGCAGGAATATTAAAACAGGAAGATTTGCCTGGAGATTGTATTGAAGTTCTAGGAAATACCCATGGTAGAAGAATAAATACCATGATAGTAAATATCATTGAAAATAGTATAGATAAAAATTGGGTTAGGATGAGCCCAGATATTCTAGAGATGACAATGAAGCTAAGGAAATTTATGTTTGAGAATGTTTATTTGAATAAAAGCGCGAAAACTGAAGAAGAAAAAACTGAATATATTATCACAGAACTATATAAATATTATTCAAAGAATAATGGTAGACTACCAAGTGAGCATCTAGCCATTTATAAGGATATTGATGCAAGTATAGAAGATATAATTTGTGATTATATAGCTGGCATGACTGATAGGTATGTTGTCAATATATTTTCAAGTATTTTCATCCCAAAACCTTGGGAAAAATTTTAATAAAAAAGAAGGATTTTTAGATTTCTTGTCGAATTTAAATATCAGAGGTAACTGCTTAGCAATTACTTCACACCATTGCAACGAGGTGGGTGATTAAGATATACCACTTTTTGGACTAAATAGGTACCCTCCATTTATAGAAGTGTGGGATATTTGCACCTCGTTATAAAAAAGTAATAAATCAAATTTCGACAAAGTTCTAAGAATGGTAGGTGAATACGGGTGATAGGATGCATAAAAAAATAGATGATGAAATAATTCAGAGGATAAATGATGATACAAGTATCGTTGATATAATATCTAAATATGTTCAGCTTAAAAGAGCTGGAGCAAATTATGTGGGTCTATGCCCATTTCATAATGAAAAAACTCCATCTTTTACAGTATCGGAATCCAAGAAAATTTTTCACTGTTTTGGATGTGGCGAAACTGGAAATGTTATATCCTTTATTATGAAGAAGGAAAACTTAGGTTTTAGAGAAGCTGCCGTTTTATTAGCTTCACAGCTTGGAATTGAAATTGAAGAAGGACCTCCAGAAGATCAGAAAATAATTGATGAAAGACTAAAAACCTATGACATAAATAAAAAAGCAGCCAGGTACTTTTACAATAACTTGAGGGAAAATGATAAAGCTAGAAAATATCTCGCTAACAGAAAACTTTCTGAAAAAGTCATAAATCAATTTGGATTAGGATTCGCAGCTGATAGTTGGGACCATCTTTATAATTATCTTAAAAAGGAGTATTCAGATGAAGAGATATTGAGAACTGGCTTAATAGGTCGGAAGAAAGACTTATCTGGATATTATGATAAATTTAGAAATCGGATTATATTCCCAATTATAGATACTAAATCCAGGGTTATAGGTTTTGGAGGAAGAGTATTAGATGATGCATTACCAAAGTATTTAAATTCTCCTGATACAAATGTATTTAATAAAGGTAATCATCTTTATGGCCTAAACCTTTTAAATAAATATTCCAATAGAAAACGAATATTATTAGTAGAAGGGTATATGGATGTTATTTCTTTATTCAATATGGGAATAAATTATAGTGTAGCAAGTCTAGGTACAGCTCTTACTGATAGACAAGCCAAACTTATAAAGCGTTATGGAGATGATATATTTATATGCTATGACTCTGATGAAGCAGGGATTAAGGCTACAATTCGTGCAATCGATATAATGCTTAAGGAGGATATGAATCCTAGAATTATTGTGCTTCCAAAGGGGATGGATCCAGATGACTATATTAAAAAATTTGGAATTTCTCAATTTGAGAAGCTTTTTCAAACTTCTAAGAATCATATAGAATTTAAGGTTAATACTGTAAAGGACAAATATCGATTAGAAAACCTAGAAGATAGGATTTCATTTACAAAGGAAGTGGCATACCTCTTAAGGAGTTTAAAAAGTCCTATTGAACAGGATGGCTATATTGATCAGATAGCTAGTGAAACAGGAATATCTAAAGAGGCTATTGAACAGGAAGTTAGGGGAAGAAAACCTAGTAATTTCAATAAGGATGATAAAAATAAAGCAATAAAAAGTGGGCTTGATCCTATAAAATCAAAGCTACCTTCAGCTGGTATAAAAGCTGAAATAGATTTACTAAAGCTTATGATTAAGGACAAGGAATATTATGAATATATATCCAGAGAAGTCGAAATGGAAAAATTTAATAGTCATGAGTGTAAGTATATTTATAGTCTGTTAAATGCATATTACAAAGATGTAGAAATAATTAACAAAGATGTATTACTTTATCAAATATTGGAAATACCTAATCTAGATAGGGAACTAATCGACAATATATTTCTTATAGACCTAGAATATCAACCAACCAATATAAATCAAGTAATCGATGATTTAGTAAATACTGTGAATCTCAGTAATTTAAAGAATCAAGAAAGAGAACTATTGATTAAGATAGAGGAACTAGACAAAAAAGATAGAAATGAAGAAGAAAATGAAATTTTAAAGAAACTGATGTGGGATTTAATCGTATTAAAAAAGGAATTGAACCCAAATAATTAATTAGGGGGCCATTGATTTGGAAGATAAGAACAAGGACTTAGAAAAACAAAATAACAATAAACTAGATGCAGAAAATAGATTATTGGCCAAGGGTAAGAAAAATGGTGTGCTTAAATATAAAGATATTATTGATATTCTAGAAGAAGTAGATCTTGGACCAGATGAAATTGATGAGCTGTATCAGAAGCTTGAAGATGCAGGTATTGATATTTTAGGAGATAAGGAAGATGTTCTTCTATTAGATGATGAAGAAGACGCTGAAGATGACCTAGATTCGGATATCGATATTGATAAAGAAATTGAGGACGAAATAAAGGAAGAAGACCTATCAGTGCCGAAGGGCATAAGTGTTGATGATCCTGTTAGGATGTATTTAAAGGAGATAGGTAAAATTCCTTTGTTAACAGGAGATGAAGAAATAGAACTAGCTCAGCGAATGGAAGATGGAGATGAAGTAGCTAAGAAAAAGCTGGCTGAAGCAAATTTAAGGTTGGTTGTCAGTATTGCCAAAAGGTATGTTGGAAGAGGGATGCTATTCTTAGACCTAATTCAAGAAGGTAATCTTGGGCTTATGAAGGCTGTAGAAAAGTTTGAATATAGAAAAGGCTTTAAATTCAGTACTTATGCTACTTGGTGGATAAGACAGGCAATTACAAGAGCTATTGCAGATCAAGCTAGAACCATTAGAATACCTGTTCATATGGTAGAGACTATTAATAAATTAGTTAGAGTACAAAGACAGCTAGTACAAGAGTTAGGAAGGGATCCTAGCCCCGAGGAGATTGGAAATGAAATGAATCTAGATGTTGAAAGGGTTAGAGAAATTATGAAGATTGCTCAAGAGCCCGTATCCTTAGAAACCCCTATAGGAGAGGAAGAGGATAGTCACTTGGGAGACTTCATACCTGATGAAGATGTTCTTGCTCCTGCTGAAGCAGCAACATTTACTATGTTGAGAGAACAACTTGTAGAGGTACTAGACAGTTTAACTCCAAGGGAACAAAAGGTATTGAGATTAAGATTTGGTTTAGATGATGGAAGAGCTAGAACCCTTGAAGAGGTAGGTAAGGAGTTTGAAGTTACTAGAGAAAGAATTAGACAGATAGAAGCAAAAGCCCTTAGAAAGTTAAGACATCCAAGCAGAAGCAAAAAGCTTAAGGATTTCCTAGAATAAATGGTGAGTATATGAAGCTATCTAAGAGATTACAAACAATTGCAAGCCTAGTACCTCTTAACTCTATTACAGCAGATATTGGTACAGATCATGGATATATACCTAGATTTCTCATTGAAGAGAACATATCTAAATTGGTAATTGCTTCTGATGTAAGTCAAGGTTCCTTGGATAAGACCATATCTTATATAGATGAATTAAATTTAAGTAACAAGGTAATACCTAGGATTGGGGATGGATTAGAGGTATTAAAGCCATTTGAGGTAGATACAGTAGTAATTGCTGGGATGGGTGGCCTCTTAATTAGGGATATTCTAGATAAGAGTAGAGATATAACAAACTCTATCACCCATTTCGTATTACAGCCTATGGTAGCTTCCAAGGAGCTAAGGGAGTATCTATTAAACAATGGATTTATAATACTAGATGAAGAACTGGTATATGAAGATGAAAAATTTTATGAGATAATTTATGCTAAAAAGGGTAAGGACCTAGTGGAAAAAGATATCCATTATGAAATAAGCCGGATTTTAATTGAAAAGAAGCATCCTGTATTACTTGATTTCTTAAGGGCAAAAGTACATTCGGTTGAACAGATAATATCCAGTCTTGAGGGAAAGGATACTGAAAAATCCAAGGAGAAGCTTAAGGAGTTAACTGAACTTGTAGAGAAATACAAGGAGGTTTTAAGTACAATTGAAAGCTAAGGAGATTATTAAAACTTTAGACGAATTTTGTAACCCTAAGTTAATTGATAGCTGGGATAATACTGGATTTCAGATAGGCAATGATGAAATAGATATTAAAAAGATACTAATAGCCCTTGACTTAGATGATTTTACAGCTCAGAAGGCAATAGCTGAAGGCTATGAAATGATAATTTCTCATCATCCAATTATTTTCAAGCCTTTAAGAAATATAAACAATAAAACAAATACTGGGGCCCTAATTTTAAAGTTAATAGAAAATAAAATAGTAGTATATAATGCCCATTCAAATTTGGATTTAGTAGCTGGAGGAGTCAATGATCAATTGGCAAAGCTATTGGAAATCAAAAATACTAGTCCATTGAAAAAAGTTAAAAGTGAAAAACTATATAAGTTTGTAGTTTATGTTCCTGAAGAAAGCAGGGATTTAATCTTAAAACACTTAGAAGAAGAGGATGCAGGTCGTATAGGCAACTATTCTATATGCACCTTCAACACTAAGGGTATTGGTACTTTTAGACCCTTAGATGGTACAAATCCATATATAGGTACTTTA
>CAZAJU010000019.1:0-27155 GCA_964485455.1 uncultured Tissierella sp. | reverse complement strand
AGTTTTAATGAAGTATATCTAACCTCTGAGTTTATGAAATCCATAAATGGTTCTGTTGGTTCCTTGGAATCCAGTATGAATGGGTTCTTACCTTCATCAGCAAGTCTTGGGTCGAATCTGTATAGATGCCAGTATCCTGTATCTACAGCTTTCTTCTCTTGCTTGATAGTAGTTCCCATACCAGTTTTGATTCCATGGTTTATACATGGTGCATAAGCAATTATTAGGGAAGGTCCATTGTAGCTTTCAGCTTCCTTAATAGCTTTTAATGTTTGGTTCATGTTAGCACCCATAGAAATTTGAGCTACATAAATATATCCATAGGTTGCTGCCATCATACCAAGGTCTTTCTTTCTTACCTTCTTTCCTGCAGCAGCAAATTTAGCTACAGAAGCAGTTGGAGTTGACTTTGAAGATTGACCTCCAGTATTTGAATAAACCTCTGTATCGAATACGAATACATTGATGTCTTCACCTGATGCTAGTACATGATCAAGGCCACCAAATCCTATATCATATGCCCAACCATCTCCACCAAATATCCAAACGCTTTTCTTGATTAGGTAATCCTTACGCTCTTGGATTTCCTTCAACAATTCATTTCCTCTTGCATTTCCGGTATCTACACCTAATCTAGGAATAATCATTCCTGCAGCAGCTTTAGAAGCCTTAGCATCATTCATTCCTTCAAGCCATTCATTGAAATATTGGTTTAATTCGCTATCTAGTCCTAAAGCAACAAATTCCTTCATTGCTATCTCAATTTTCTCTCTAATTTGTCTGTTTGCAACAGCCATACCAAATCCATATTCAGCATTATCTTCGAATAAAGAGTTAGCCCATGCAGGTCCTTTACCTTCTTGATTTTTACAATATGGAGTTGCTGGTGCACTTGCACCCCAAATTGAGGAACAACCAGTTGCATTTGCAATGTACATTCTATCTCCATATAGTTGAGTAATTAACTTAGCATATGGAGTTTCTCCACAGCCGGCACATGCTCCTGAGAACTGTAGTAATGGTTCTTGGAACTGAGTATTCTTAAGGGTGTTTGTATCGAACAAATCTCCTTTAGCTTTTACTGTCATAGCATATTCCCAGTTCTTTGATTGAACTTCATACTCATCTTCAAAATGGTTCATAACAAGAGCCTTGTTCTTTGCAGGACAAATATCGGCGCAATTTCCACAGCCTGTACAGTCTAAAGCTGATACCTGAATACGATACTCAAGTCCTTCTAAGCCTTTGCCTATAGGCTTCAATGTTTCGAAGCTTTCAGGAGCCTTAGCTTTTTCAGCTTCATCAACTAAGATAGGTCTTATAACAGCATGTGGACATACATATGAACATTGATTACATTGAATACAGTTTTCCTTGATCCAATGAGGTACATCTACTGCAATAGCACGCTTTTCATAAGCTGATGTTCCCATTGGGAATGTACCATCTTCTCTTCCAACAAAAGTACTTACTGGAAGGTCATCCCCTTCTTGTCTATTCATTGGTTCAACTACATTCTTAATAAAATCAGGCAATAAATCTTTTGTTTCTTCATCTATAGAATTCTTCCATGATTCTGGTACGCTTATCTTTACAAGAGCATCTATTCCACTGTCAACAGCTTCATAGTTCATTTTTACAATCTTTTCACCTTTCTTGCCATAAGCATCAACTATTGATTTCTTAAGGCGTGCTACAGCATCTTCTATCGGTAATACATTAGCTAATTTAAAGAATGCTGATTGCATTATCATGTTAGTTCTTCCACCAAGACCGATTTCGGAAGCTATTCTTGTTGCATTTATTATATAGAAATTAATATCATTCTCTGCTATGAACTTCTTCATATTTGCAGGTAGATTTGCTTCTAATTCATTTTCATTCCAGATACAGTTTAGTAGGAATGTTCCACCCTTTTTCAGTCCTCTTAACAAATCATATTGATACACATATGATTGTTTGGAACATGATACAAAGTCTGCATCTGTTATAAGATAAGTTGACTTAATTGGTGAATTTCCGAATCTTAAGTGAGATATAGTAACTCCACCTGACTTCTTACTATCATAGGAGAAATAGCCTTGAGCGTACATATCAGTGTCATCACCAATAATCTTAATTGCTTGTTTATTGGCTCCAACAGTTCCATCAGATCCGAATCCCCAGAATTTACACTTAATAGTTCCTTCTGGCTCAGCGTTAATAACTTCCTTGATATCAAGGGATAAATTAGTAACATCATCAACTATACCAATAGTGAATCCATGCTTTGGCTCAGTTGATTTTAAGTTTTCGTAAACAGCAAGTATTTGAGATGGAGTAGTATCCTTTGAGCCTAGTCCATATCTACCACCCACTATAACTGGTTTTTCTTCTCTATTGTAGAATATTTCTACAACATCAAGGTATAAAGGCTCTCCAAGAGCACCCTTCTCTTTTGTTCTATCCAATACTGCTATTTTCTTAACTGTATTTGGTAATATGTCAAAGAAATATTTAGCTGAGAAAGGTCTGTATAGGTGAACCTTAACAACACCTACCTTTTCCCCTCTTGCTCTTAAATAATCAATTGTCTCCTCAATAGTTTCAGTAACAGAACCCATAGCCACGATAACATGCTCTGCTTCAGGATCTCCATAGTAATTAAACGGTTTGTATTCTCTACCAGTTACCTTGCTAATCTCCTTTAAATAGTCGTTTGTTACTTCAACTATATTTTGATAGAAAGGATTTGAAGCTTCTGCAGCTTGGAAATATATATCTGGATTTTGAGCTGTTCCTCTAGTTACTGGATTTTCCGGGTTTAAAGATCTCTTTCTATACTCATTAAGAGCTTCTCTATCTAAAAGTTTATCGAATTCTTCATAATCTATAACTTCAATCTTTTGAACTTCATGACTAGTTCTAAATCCGTCAAAGAAATGTAGGAATGGTACTCTTCCCTTTATAGCTGCTAGATGTGCAACACCAGCTAAATCCATTACCTCTTGAACTGAGCCTGACGCTAAAAGAGCAAAACCAGTTTGCCTTGCAGCCATAACGTCTTGATGGTCTCCAAATATACTTAGAGCATGTGATGCAAGTGCTCTTGCAGATACATGGAATACCCCTGGTAATAATTCTCCAGCGATTTTATACATGTTTGGAATCATTAATAGAAGGCCTTGAGATGCTGTGTATGTAGTTGTTAAAGCACCTGCTTGTAGTGAACCATGAACTGCTCCAGCAGCTCCAGCCTCTGATTGCATTTCAGTTACAAGAACTTTTTGACCAAACAAATTCTTCTTACCATGTGCTGCCCACTCATCTACTGATTCTGCCATGTTTGAAGACGGTGTAATAGGATATATTGCAGCAACATCTGTAAATGCGTAAGATACATACGCTGCAGCCGTATTACCATCCATGGTTTTCATAACTTTTGCCATATAAAAACCTCCTTATATTATACTATTCTAGGATTCAATCCCAAGAATTGACACAAATTAAAGCTATAATTAAAGTATATTAAACAATCTTTCCAATGTCAACTTTAATAAAACCCTTTAAACTAGGTACTAGGATTCTTTTTCAGATAAGGTGGTTTTTCTCTTTTCTATTTCACTCATAATTCGGTCATTTAGAACCTGTGCAGCATTGTATCCA
Organism: uncultured Tissierella sp.; assembly: GCA_964485455.1. Lineage (GTDB taxonomy): Bacteria > Bacillota > Clostridia > Tissierellales > Tissierellaceae > Tissierella_B. Next base: position 23,510 of record CAZAJU010000019.1, on the reverse strand, counting down.
AGACGTTTTTGACGGTTATTTCTTGCAGCTACCTCAACAATCATAGCAGTATTACGCCCTGGCCTTATTGGAATAGTGGCCTTAGGAAGTTTGACTCCAAGTATTTCAACTGTATCCTCATCTAAACCAATCCTGTCATAGACCTTATTTTCATCCCATAATTCCAACTCCACCATCATATCGATATATTCATATTCTTTAACTGAGCCTATGCCATATAGTCTTTCAATATCTAAAATTCCTATACCTCTAATCTCCATAAAATACCTAGTAAGTTTTGGTGATTCTCCTCTTAATTGCTCCTCAACTCTTTTGATTTCTACAGTATCATCCGATATAAGTCTATGACCACGCATTAAAAGCTCCAAGGCTGTTTCAGACTTCCCTAGACCAGACTTTCCAGTCAAAAGAACTCCAATGCCATAAACCTCCATTAAAACTCCATGGATATTTGTAGAAGGTGCAACAGAGAAGTTTACATGGTCTATAAGATCACTAATAAGCTTTGAGGTCGGTTTATCTGTTCTTAATATAGTTCGATTATATTTCTCAGCTAATTCAAGTATTTCAGGAAAAACCTCAAGATTCCTAGAAAATATTAGGGCTGGAATAGGATATGAGAAATATTTCTCAATTCTTTCATATCTTTCATTCTCTGATAAATCTTTAATATATTCCCATTCTGAACTTCCAACTATCTGTAGTCTTTCAGGTGCAAATTTTTCAAAATATCCTACTAGTGGAAGTCCTGGTCTAGTTATCTCTGTGGAATATATCTTCAAGCTAGCTGAATCTGTGGATTTATATACTACTTCAAAATCTAATTCTCCGATTAATCTATCTAATGTTATAAAGTCCATATTCTACTCCATTGGCCTCTTCGGTATAATTGCTGCAGCTATAAAATATGCAACAGTCCCACCAACAAATGCTGTAGGTATCAATAGAAAAACCCATGCTAATCTTATTAAGGTTGAATCGATACCAAAATACTCTCCAAGACCACCACAAACCCCAGCTATTTTTTTGTCTGTATCGGATAAATATAGTTTTTTCTCCATTATAGCTCCTCCTTTATACGAAACTTATTATACACTTCCTCTGCGGCCCTTATATTCATGCCTTCCACTTGAGCTAAATCCTCAACTGATGCATTTTTTATATTATCTATTCCTTTAAAATGCTTCATCAAAGCTTTTTTTCTCTTCTCACCAATTCCTTTGATATCATCCAGCTCAGATTTAAACATGCTTTTAGTTCTAAGACTTCTATGATAACTAATGGCAAACCTATGGGCTTCCTCCTGGATTTTATAAATGATTCTAAAACCCTTGGAATCCTCCTTGAGATTAAATTCCTGATTTTCATATATAATACCCCTGGTCTTATGAAAATCATCCTTAACCAGACCACTTACAGGTATATTTATACCCATTTCTGATAAAACCTTTAAAGCAATATTAACCTGACCTTTTCCTCCATCCATCATTATAAGATCCGGAAAACTTGAAAATCCTTTGCTTTCTATATTGGATTCCTTAAGCATTTCCTTCTCCTGGATGCCACGGGTAAATCTTCTTCTTAAGACCTCTTCGAGACTACCATAGTCATTTGGAGTTTGTAGGGTTCGGATTTTAAATCTTCTATAGTCTGACTTTTTAGCCTCACCCTTTTCAAATACTACCATGGAGCCTACGGATTCCACACCGCTTATATTCGATATGTCAAAGGCTTCGATTCTATTAGGTATTTCTTCTAAATCGAGTATTTGAGCAATCTCCTCTAAAGCCTTTATGTTTTCCCGATGTTTTCTCATATACCTATCTCCATATTGATTCAACATATCTATAGCATTCTTTCTAACCATTTCTATTAATTCTACCTTGTTTCCTCTCTTAGGCACTAAAATATTTACCTTTAAACCCCGTTTGTTCTCCAGCCATTTTTCAATTGCCATTGAGTCTGTTATATCCTCTTCTATAATTATTTCCCTAGGGATATAAGCTGACCCTATATAGAATTGCTTTATAAAGGAGCTTAAGATTTCACTTCGTTCTTCATTGTATATATCATCAAGTATATAGTGTTCTCTTCCAACGATTTTTCCTTCCCTTATAAAGAAAATTTGAATGCATACTTCCTCAACTCCTCTTGCCATAGCTATGACATCTTGATCTATGGAACTGGATGCAGTAACAATCTTCTGCTTTTCTTGTAAAGTTCTTAAGGAATTCAACTGGTCTCTATACTTAGCTGCCGACTCAAAGTCCAAATTTTTAGATGCTTTATTCATTTTTTCTTCGATAATCTCTACAATTTTCTCATCCTTGTTGCCTAAAAATTGAATAATCTCATCTATCATATCCATATATAACTTCTCATCTACGCCACCTAGACACGGTCCATTGCATCTTCCAATATAGTAGTTTAGGCAAGGTCTAAAATTTTCAATCCTTTTATTAAGATTTAATTTACATGTTCTTATAGGGTAAAGCTGCTTTATGGTATCTAGCGCATCGTTTACAGCTGTTGCACTTGGATAAGGGCCGAAGTATTTGGCACCATCCTTAAGAATAGTCCTAGTCTTAAATACTCTCGGATATTTTTCGTTCAAGGTAACCTTAATATATGGATATTGCTTGTCATCCCTTAATAGGATATTGTATTTGGGCCTATGCTTTTTAATAAGGTTGGATTCAAGTACTAGGGCTTCTACTTCATTGTCCACCATAATATATTCAAATTCATTGATATGGCTTACCATTGCAGCAACCTTTGGATGCTGGTTTTTGGAAGACTGAAAATAAGACCTTACCCTCTTCTTCAAGGATATAGCCTTACCTACATAAATGATTTCATCATGTTTATTCTTCATTATATAAACCCCGGGACTATCAGGGAGTTTTTTTAGCTCTTCTTCTATGTTAAACACTTTATCACCCAAGATTATTATAACATAAAAAACAATTCATAATATATAATTCAGAGTTGGTAATGCTTCATTAAGAAAAAAGAAGGCCTAAGCCTTCTTTTTAAATATTTCTAGTTTCGTGTTTCAACCAAGCTTTCTCCTCTTCATTTAAATAAGGTGATAGCTTCTTATATGTTTCTTCGTGATAATAATTGAGCCATGCTTTTTCTTTATGGGACAGCATATCTACATCTATAGCATCCAAATCTATTGGTACATATGAAAGCACATCAAACTTCATAAATTGACCTGAATCGGTTTTTATATCCTTGTCTACTACCACTACATTTTCTATTCTAATTCCATGCTTACCTTCTTTGTATACTCCCGGTTCTATTGTAATTATCATACCTTTTTCTAGAGCAACTGTGTTTGGAGCTACTGCAAATCTATGTGGTCCTTCATGAACATTTAGTAAATATCCTACACCGTGTCCTGTTCCACACTTATAGTCTATCCCTTCTTGCCATAGTGGATACCTCGATAATATATCTAGAACATGACCGGATGTCCCCTCTAAAAATCTTGCACTAATAAGGTTTATATGTCCCTTTAGAGTAAGGGTAAAGTCTCTTCGCTCTTCATCGGTTATGGTTCCCAGTGCCACTGTCCTAGTTATATCCGTAGTTCCTTGGAAGTACTGCCCACCAGAATCCACAAGATATAGTCCTTTTTCTTCTAATACTGCATTGGACTCAGGACTTGCTGAATAATGCATCATAGCTGCATTTTCCTTATATGCAGATATTGTATTAAAGCTATTTTCCAGGTAATCCTCTTGTTCTTTTCTGAATTCCAATAGTTTCTCTTCGGCTGATAACTCACTTATCTCCAACACACCAAGGTTTTTATCTATCCAATGGAAGAACTTAACTAATGCAACTCCATCTTTAATATATGCTAATCTTTGATTTTCAACTTCCACATCACTCTTAATCCCCTTAAGCTTTGTGGTAATATTCATTTCGTCTATTATCCTTACACCATTAGGAATTGAACTAGAAAGCCATCTATTGGTCTTACTCTTTTCCAATAGAATTTTGGTGCCTGCTTCTATGCTCCCTACAAATTTTACTACATCATCATATTCAAAGATGTCAATTCTATTCTCAGCAAGGAAGAGCTTGACTTCATCATTTATCTTATCTCCATCCACAAACAAATATGCCTTATCCTTGGAAATCAATGCATATGAAATTAACACAGGATTATTCTTTACATCCCTACCCCTAATATTATAAAGCCAAGCTATATCATCAAGACTGGATAGAAGGAAATACTCAGCACCCTTCTTTTTCATCTCAGCTCTTACTTCCTCAATCTTTTCAATAGGGGACTTTCCTGTATATATTTCTTTTAAAAGAAATGCTTCTCCCTTTTTCATGATAGGTCTATCTTCCCAAATTTCACCTACTAAATCATATTTTTCTTCGAATTCTACCTTAAGTTCCCCTAGCTGTTCTTTCAGCTTATCAACAGACATACTATCCATGGTTTTGCCATTATATCCAATTACACATCCATCTATTAATGCACTAGCCAGCCATTCCATATACGTTGGAAATCCTGGAGTATTCATCTTCATAAGTTCAAATTCACTACCTGAAATTTCTTTTTCAGCTTGTATGAAATATCTTCCATCTGTCCAAAGAAGAGCTTTATCCTTAGTAATTACTACGGTTCCTGCTGAGCCTGTAAAGCCTGAAATAAAAGTTCTTCCTTTATAGTAATCTGCCACATATTCAGATTGATGAGGATCAGCCGTAGGTTCTATATACACATCTATTCCTTTATCTTTCATCAAATCTCTTAGCTTTTTTAGCCTTTCATTAATCTTCATATCTCAATTCCTCCTTAGGTTTTTCCAACTTTATAATTAATAGCCCTACTCCAAGGGCTGATATTCCAGCAGCAAGTTTACCTACAATAAATGGGTTTACATATTCCGGTGCCACTGAAGCTACATAGCCTAATTGACCTCCAAATGTAAATGCTCCGCTAACTGCAAAAGCTCCATTTAGTATTTTTCCCTTCCAATTCATATTCTCATATACTCCTAGCATTGGTATACAGCTTGCTAGGGATGATATTAAGCCAAGAACTGAATATTGGTCTAAGTCATATTTTTTATTAATCACCTTAAGAATTCTATGCATCCTATTTGATAAAAAATGTAGTAGTGGATATGCGCCTGATAAGATAATAGAAATTCCAGCAACTATAATTACTCCCTCTTCAAATGGCAGCATTCCATCTATTATTACAATACCAAATGAAAATTCCAACATGCTAAGTATAAGCCCAAATGTACAAATTATGGTTATTAGCTTCCCCAGAACACTAAACAACTTCACCATAAGATTCTGTTGCTTCACTAAGCCCCAAGCAATAGGTATTGCAAACAGAATAACCGGGATTAAATTTAATAATATGTCCTTTAAAGGAACTTTCATAAAAACTCCTGAAGCAAGCATTCCAATAGGAACTGTTACTATTCCTGATAGTATTCCCTTTGTAAAATAAGGGTAATCATTAGTAGATACTATATTCAGTGCCACAGGTATAGTAAAGGAAATAGTAGCTCCTAACATAGATGCCAAGATAAGTCCATTAAAACTTCCTACCAAGGAATTTCGGGCAATTTCCATACTAGTATTATAGGCTCCCAAATCTATAGCTAAAATACTACTTATAAAAACAGAAGGATCAGTATTTATCTTATTTGCAAGAGGGATCAATATTGGTATTAACAGTTTTGCAATTACAGGAGATAAGCTATATACACCTACTATAGTAAGAGCAAGTCCCCCCATAGCTTTAAAGCCTTCATCAAATTTAACACCTAGTCCAAATTTATTACCCAATAATTTATCTATTCCGGCAATTATTGAGAATGTTATCATTATGTAAATCATTTAGCACCTCATTTAAGCATAATATGATTGGATATATTAAAGCAGCAATACAATTATACTATAGAAGAACAAGCAATGCCAGCATATAGGGACTAAAAAGTGACTAAGTCACTTTTGCGAGTATTCCCTAGGTTTCCTTCGATGATTGCTACACAAGTCTTTGCGACTTCCTGAAATCAGCAGTGGATAATCCCCTACAACCCCTCTTTTTATTTAATAGTAAAGCAAAACTTTACTATTAAATAAAAAAGAAACCGTATTTTGGCTCTTAACCAAAATACGGTTTGAAAAAAGTAATATATCTGCTTAACTAAACTAATATCTTCTTTAAGAAGTCTTGAGTTCTTGGATTTTGTGGGTTATTGAATAGTTCTTCAGGTGTACCTTGCTCTAGAATTCTACCTTCATCCATGAATAATACTCTGTCACCAACCTCTTTAGCAAAGCCCATTTCATGGGTTACTACTACCATGGTCATACCATCTTTAGCCAAGGTCTTCATTACATCTAGTACTTCGCCTACCATTTCTGGATCTAGTGCTGATGTAGGCTCATCAAATAGCATTACTTCAGGATTCATAGCTAAGGCTCTTACTATAGCGATTCTTTGCTTTTGTCCTCCTGAAAGCTTGTTTGGATAAGTATTTGCTTTGTCTTCCAATCCAATTCTCTTAAGAAGTTTCATTGCAATTTCTTCTGCTTCTTCCTTTTTCATATTCTTAACTTTCATTGGCGCTATAGTAATATTATCTAGTACTGTTAAATGTGGAAACAAGTTGAATTGCTGAAATACCATACCCATCTTTTCTCTTTGTTTATTTATATCGTTATTCTTATTTGTAATAGAGTTTCCATCAAAGATTATCTCCCCACTAGTAGGCTCTTCCAAAAGGTTTAAGCATCTTAAAAAAGTACTCTTTCCTGAGCCACTAGGACCAATAATTACTACAACTTCGCCCTTATTTATATGCTCGTCTAAATCTCTTAAAACGTGTAGTTTCCCGAATTTCTTATTAAGCTTCACTACCTTGATCACTGGCAGCTAACCTCCTTTCAAGTGCCCCTAAGATCTTTGAAAGAGTAAATGTAATTATAAAATAAATTACTCCTGCTATTACCAAAGGCATAAATGGCTTATAGGTAATTCCTCTTAAAGTATCTGCATTATACATTAAATCAGGAATTGCTATGGTTGAAATTATTGCTGATTCCTTTATCAACACTATAAATTCATTTCCCATAGCTGGTAATATGTTCTTAAAAGCTTGCGGTATGATTATATATCTCATACTCATACCATGTCCCATTCCTAAGGATCGTGCAGCTTCCATCTGCCCTTTATCAATAGACTGAATTCCAGCCCTTATAATCTCCGCCACATAAGCAGCACTATTTAATAATACAGCCAATGTTCCTAGAAAAATTCTTGATTCCGGTAGAGGAATGAACATCGGCAATCCATAGTACACTATGTAAAGTTGAAGCAATAATGGCGTTCCTCTTACTATTTCTATATATACTTTTGCTATCCCACTTATAATTTTTTTACTGGATAATCTCATTAAACTTATTAATATTCCCACTAGAGAACCAAATATAACTCCGAAGAATGATATCTGTAAAGTGGTTAATGTTCCTTTTAGGAAATATGAATAATATTCAGAGAGAAATTCCACAACATTGGTTATGATTTCCAAATGGATACCTCCTTTACTTAAATAGAGGCAAAAGAGTTGCCTCTTTTGCCATAATTTGTATTGATTATTCTTCTGATAACTTTGTTGCTTCTACAATAAGATTTTCAATAGTTCCATCATTAAGAAGTTTTTCTAAGATTCTATTAAATTCAGTAACTAAGTCTTGATTTCCTTTATTTACAGCTATTGCTACCCCATCTTCAGAACCTAAGTCAATATCTGCTAAATGTAAAGCACTGTTTTGTGCTACATATGCCTTAGCTACAGGCTCAGCAAGGAGTACTGCTTCTACCTTTTTGTTTTGAAGCTCTAAAACCAAGTCTGTAATCTTACTTAATCCAACATATTGAGATTGAGCATATTTATCTAATGCTATTTCCTCTTGAATAGTTGTCTTTTGTGCTCCTACAGGTTTTCCAACTAAATCCTCTGGTCCCTTATAAGTATCTTTGTCTTCTGCTCTTACTACCATTCTTTGTCTAGCAGCATAGTAAGGTATTGAAAAATCAACTGTTTTTGCTCTTTCTTCATTTGCCACCATACCTGCGATGATGAAGTCTATATCATCGGTTACAAGTGCTGGAAGAAGTCCATCAAATTTCATATCAACTATTTCTAATTCAACACCTAGGTCTTCTGCAATAAGTTTTGCGATTTCTATGTCGAAACCAACTATTTTATCTTGACCATCAATTAGCTTATGGAATTCATATGGTGGGTAGTCTGCAGCTGTACCTAATACTATCTTTCCTTTTTCCTTGATTTCACCAAGCTTACCTTCAACTGTTGTTTCTGCTGGAGTTTCTGCAGGTTTCTCAGCTGGTGTTTCGGTTTTTGCACAAGCACCTAATACTACTAACATACTTATTACTAAGACTGTAATAATTAATTTCTTAAACAATTTAAAAGTCCTCCTTTGTCATACAATTAATAGATTTATTATATTCTCTAACTATTAATTATGCAATACTTTTTAAGATATTTATTGAAGGATAATATCAGTTTTCCATGGTGTTAATAGCTCCTTTAGAACTGAAATATTTTTATTCTCCTTATCTAACCATATTCTTTCTGCTTGTCGTGGAATTATTACTGGCATACGATCATGAATACGCTTCATAGACTCATTTGCTTCAGTAGTTAATATTGTAAAAGCCTCATATCTATAACCACTCTCATCACAAAATGTATTATATAATCCTGCTATGGAAAATATATTCTCTTCCATGATTTTAATCTTTCTTTTTATCTTTTTATCATCTATCTCCTCCCACTCAAAAAAGCTAGTTACTGGTATTATACACCTGCGATTTAAAAAGCTATCTTTAAAGGTAGGCTTTATATCAACGGTTTCCGACCTTGCATTGATCAAAGGTTTTTTAACAAAACTTGGCATAAATCCCCACTTTAGATTATCAAGTCTTATACTACCAGTTTCCCTTACTATTGGGGCTATATTAGTGGGAAATATTTCGGTTTTCTTATTGAAATTTTTTTCATCAATAATAGCTTTATATCTCTCTATCAATTCATCAATATCCGCTTCTAGAGCATATCTCCCACACATATTTTCCTCCTAGCACGGTCTATTTTTAAGGTCTTTTATCATCTTAGAAAGCTCTGTAGCCTTCTTCTTATGTTCTTGCTGAGCCTTGACATTGGTCTTTCTTTCTATAAACTCAGCTTCTCTCATAAGCTTATCATAGCTAATAAGCCTTTCTTCTGATAAAGCACCATTTTCAGCCTCCTAAATGGTATAAAGAATGATAAAATGGGGGCAACTTATTCTAATCTGTAGTAGATTATCAAAGTAACTATTCTTTGTTAAGAAATCGAATTTTTCTTATTCTGCCATAGGCATTGCCTCATCTACTAGAGGAGCATCTAATGCTTCCTTAGGGATTTCAAAATCCTTAGCTTGATTTACATTCATAACATCCATTTTAATAATCATCTTAAGAGATTTTATGATTTCTAAATCTTCCTTCGAGACTTCTTGACCTTCTGACATTCCTATTAGCATGCTTTGCATAAATGAACTTAAGTCCATTTCATAGCTAGCAATTTCTCCTGTAGCTTTATCTACATAGATTACAAATACTATGTCCTCAAGATTCATCAGCATTTCAGCAGTCATTAGATCTGATTGGGAACCTGATGCTGAGAACATATTCATATAGCCGCCCATAATTTCATTATACGCTTCAAAAGAAGTTGTATTTTCAAATTTTTGAAGCACTTTTCCATTTACTTTATAGTCTCCAAGGTATTTAACATCTTTAATAGATGCTTCATTTAATTCCTTATTCTTATCATTATCCATAAGTTCTAAGAACATTTGATTTTCTTCAACTGATTTCATCCATGTAAGGTTACCTGATTCATCATACATTCCCATATATTGGGTAAACTTATCTTCTTCTAGTGTCATGTACATTTCCATCATAGGTTGGTTCGTTTTATTTTCGCCCACATTCATCAACGTATCTGCAGTTGTTTTAACCTTCATTGGGTTTGTAAATGTAGTCATATTCATATCCATTATCATATGAGCTTCTACCATTTTACCAGATTCATCAGGACCAACCACTTCCATATCCATCATCATTTCCATATCATAATTTTTCCATTCATAGCTCTTAGCATATGCATCTAATAGAGCTTTTTTTGCATCCATTGGTTCTGTATTTATAACTACTGTCTTTGTATATTTGTCCCATTGGACTTCTGAGCCTAGAGCTTCAACAACTGCCCTGATAGGCAAATAGGTTCTATCTCCTCTAATAATGGATTGAGTATCTATGGACTTTTGTTGACCATTTATCAAAATATACTTCTGCCCTAAAGGAACCTCAACAGTGATATCACCCTTTTTTACTATGGCGATCCTAGTATCCTGATTCCATTCTACATCTGCACCATAAGTTTCCATAGTAATTCTTAATGGCACTAGAGTTCTACTGTTATTGTCAATAAAAGGTGCTCCTGTACCTTCAGTAAATACAACAGGCTCTGAATCAATTCTAACTATGATATCTCCCTCAGCATAAGATACTGCTGAAGTTAACACTAACATAGTTAACATAAGTAATAACTTTAATAATGGCTTTTTCATAATCATTCCTACTTATGCATTTAAAAGCAGACCACCTTTAATACTATTACCCAAATAAAAGGACTATGAACATATTTTTCAAAAAATTCAGGAAAGTATGTTTAAGACAATACAGTTTAATACGAATAAAAAGACCCCGATACGTCAACACTCGGGGTCTTAAATTACTTATCCTTTTCTAATACCTTTTTTAGGAAATGCCCTGTATATGAATTTTCATTCATAGCTATTTCTTCAGGGGTCCCTATTGCTACTATGGTACCTCCCTTGTCCCCACCTTCAGGACCCAAATCAATTATATAGTCAGCAGTCTTAATAACATCTAAATTATGCTCAATTACCACTACTGTATTATCTCCTTCTACTAGCCTATTTAGCACTTCAATCAGCTTATGAATATCGGCTGAATGAAGGCCTGTTGTAGGTTCATCCAAAATATAAATCGTCTTTCCAGTAGACTTTCTGGATAGTTCGGTGGCAAGCTTAACCCTTTGGGCTTCTCCACCGGATAACTCAGTAGAAGGTTGACCTATCTTAAGATATCCTAAACCCACATCGAATAAAGTTTGAAGTTTTCTTTTTATATTCGGTATGTTCTGGAAAAATTCCAACCCTTCTTCAATAGTCATATCCAATACATCAGATATGGTTTTTCCTTTATACTTAACCTGTAGAGTTTCCCTATTATATCTTTTGCCCTTACATACTTCACATGGAACATATACATCAGGTAGGAAGTGCATTTCTACCGTTAATATACCATCTCCCTTACAAGCCTCACAACGACCACCCTTAGTATTGAAGCTGAATCTACCCTTTTGATAGCCTCTCATCTTAGCTTCATTAGTCATGGCAAAAAGATCTCTAATATAGTCAAAGACTCCAGTGTATGTAGCTGGATTAGACCTCGGACTACGTCCTATCGGACTTTGATCAATATCTACAACCTTATCAAGATGCTCGATTCCATTGATTTCATCATGCTGTCCTGGCTTTATCTTTGCACGCATCAACTTTTGTGATAAGGACTTAAATAATATTTCATTAACTAAGGAACTCTTTCCAGATCCTGAGACTCCAGTCACACAGGTAAATAATCCAAGGGGTATCTTAACATCTATGTTTTTTAAGTTATTTTCCTTTGCTCCCTTTATCTCTATCCATTTACCGTTAGTAGACTTCCTCATCTCAGGTATTTCTATCTTTAATCTTCCTGAAAGATACGCTCCTGTAATAGACTCTGGGGTATTCATTATATCCTCGACAGTTCCCTCAGCTACTACATGACCTCCATGTATGCCTGCTCCTGGTCCGATATCAACTATATGGTCAGCTGCATACATTGTATCCTCATCATGCTCAACTACTATAAGGGTGTTTCCCAAATCAGTAAGATCTCTCAATGCTTTTATCAGCTTGTCATTATCCTTTTGATGCAAACCAATACTAGGCTCATCAAGTACATATACAACGCCTACCAACGCAGAACCTATCTGTGTAGCCAGTCTAATTCTCTGAGCTTCACCTCCAGATAGCGTTCCAGCCATTCTTGAAAGAGTTAAATATCCCAGACCTACTTCCTTTAAGAAAGTTTGTCTTTCATGGATTTCCCTAAGAATTTGTTCTCCTATCTTTGTTTGGGTTTCAGTTAACTTAAGATTTTGAAAGAATTCCAAGGAATCTACAACGGAAAGGTCACTTGCTTCAGCTATATTCAACCCATTAATTCTTACAGATAAAACGTCATTTCTTAATCTTTTTCCATGACAGGACGGACAGGGAGTATCTACCATATATTCAACAATTTTATCCTTCATATAGTCTGAGTTAGTACTCTTATATCTTCTCTCTAGATTTGGGATTACTCCCTCAAAGCTACCCTTAAATTCCCTCATGCCCTCATCATCAAAATGGCTATTGAACATAAATGAAATTGGCTCTTTTGTTCCATATAGGATTTCATCTATTACAGCTTTTGGAGCTACACTAAGTGGTTCATCTACGCTAAATCCATGATTTTCTGCTATGGTTTTAAACATTTGATAATAATATGTGCTTTCAGCAGAACCGCTATATGGAGCTATACCTCCTTTTGATATGCTGAGCTCCTTATTTGGAATAACAAGTTCAGGGTCAATTTCTTGGTGGAAGCCCAGGCCATTACAGGTCGGACACATTCCAAAGGGGCTATTGAAGGAAAACATCCTTGGACTAAGCTCCTCAATACCTATGTTATGATCCGGACATGCTAACTTTTGACTAAAGGTAATCCTCTCGCCATTCATCAAGTCAGCAATTACCAGTCCATCACCCAATCTCAATGCAGCTTCAATGGATTCAGCTAGCCTATTTTCTATACCTTCTCTTACTATAATTCTATCTACAACCACTTCTATATCATGCTTCTTGGTTTTAGACAACTTTATTTCATCTGAGATTTCATAGGGCTCACCGTCTATTATTAATCTTACATATCCTTCCTTTTTAATGTCCTGAAGTAACTTTACGTGCTCACCCTTCTTGCCCCTTATCACAGGAGCTAGAACTTGAATCCTTGTTTTCTCCTCAAGCTCCATAATTTTGTCAACAATTTGTTCTACAGTCTGGCTTTTAATCTCTTTTCCGCATTCAGGGCAATAGGGAGTTCCTATCCTTGCATATAGCAGTCTTAAATAATCGTAAATTTCAGTTACAGTTCCTACTGTAGACCTAGGATTTTTAGATGTAGTCTTCTGATCTATAGAAATAGAAGGGGAAAGTCCCTCTATATATTCAACATCAGGTTTGTCCATTTGCCCAAGAAACTGTCTTGCATAGCTTGAAAGTGATTCCACATATCTTCTTTGTCCCTCTGCGTATATAGTATCAAAGGCAAGGGAAGACTTCCCTGAGCCACTTAGCCCTGTAAAAACTATAAATTTTTCCCTAGGGAGGCTTACACTAATGTTCTTTAGGTTATTTACCTTTGCTCCTCTAATGACTATCTTGTCTTTGTGCATCAATTCACCTCATTATTTTAACATCTTCTTAAGCTCGATTATCTTATCCCTTAACTCAGCTGCTTTCTCAAAGTTCAATTCTTCAGCTGCTTTAAGCATAGCCTGCTCAAGCCCTACTATCATCACGTCAATCTCTTCATTTGTAAATTGAGCCTCGTATTTGATTTCCTCTTCTGCGACTATGGTAGCTTCAATTATTTCACGTATACCCTTGACTATGGATTTAGGAACTATATTATGCTCTTTATTATAATTATTTTGGATTTCCCTTCTTCTATTGGTTTCACTAATGGCTTTTTCCATAGACCTGGTAATCTTGTCAGCATACATGATTACCTTTCCTTCAACATTTCTTGCAGCCCTTCCTGTAGTCTGTATCAAGGATGTTTCGCTACGTAAAAATCCTTCCTTATCTGCATCCAATATTGCCACCAAGGAAACCTCAGGTAAATCAAGTCCCTCACGAAGAAGGTTGATGCCTACAAGTACATCATATTTACCCAATCTTAAATCTCTGATAATTTCCATTCTTTCAATGGTCTCTACATCTGAATGCAGATATGTGACCTTAATCCCAATTTCCTTAAAGTAGTTGGTCAAATCCTCTGCCATCTTCTTAGTTAGAGTAGTAACTAAGATCCTTTCCTCTTTTTCTACAGCTTTTCTTATTTCAGTAACCAAATCATCTATCTGGTTATTGGTAGGTCTTATATCTATTACTGGATCCAACAATCCAGTTGGTCTGATAATCTGCTCTACTGTATTTTGAGTAAGATTCAATTCATATTTACCTGGTGTAGCTGAAACATAAATTATCTGATTTACCATGCTTTCAAATTCATTAAACTTTAAAGGTCTATTATCTAAGGCAGATGGAAGTCTGAAACCATAATTCACCAAGTTGGATTTTCTAGATCGGTCTCCCTCATACATACCACCAATCTGGGGAATTGCAACATGAGATTCATCTACTATTATAAGAAAATCTTCAGGAAAATAATCTATTAAGGTATATGGTCTACTTCCTGGCTCTCTTTGGCTCATGTGCCTTGAGTAGTTTTCGATTCCTGAACAAAATCCCATTTCACTAAGCATCTCAATATCATATCTTGTTCTTTGCTCTATTCTTTGAGCTTCCAGTAGTTTATCCTTATCCTTGAAATCCTTAATAGTCTCTTTAAGTTCTTCTTCTATTGTCTCGATTGCTTTAGCTACTTTATCTTGAGAAGTAGCATAGTGGGATGCTGGAAATATCCAAGCATGGTTTCTATATCCAATAACTTCTCCCGTTAGGTGATTTACCTCTGTAAGTCTTTCGATTTCATCTCCAAAAAACTCTACCCTTATGGTATTTTCACTAGAGGCTGCGGGGAAAATCTCTAGAATATCACCTCTTAGCCTAAAGGTTCCCCTGACAAAGTTTATATCATTTCTCATATATTGAATATCAATAAGTTTTCTCATAATCTCATCTCTATCCTTAATCATACCAGGACGTAATGAGAGGGTTAAATTTTCATAATCTATTGGGTCACCAAGACCGTAGATACAAGAAACCGAAGCTACTATGATAACATCTCTTCTTTCGAAAAGGGATGCTGTAGCAGAGTGTCTAAGTTTATCTATTTCTTCATTTATGGAACTGTCCTTTTCTATATAGGTGTCTGTTTGAGGAACATATGCCTCTGGCTGATAATAATCATAATAACTTACAAAATATTCAACTGCATTATTGGGAAAAAATTCTTTAAATTCGCTGGCAAGCTGGTATGCTAGAGTTTTATTATGTGCTATTACCAAAGTTGGCTTTTGAACTTTCTCAATTATATTGGCCATTGTAAATGTCTTACCAGAACCTGTTACTCCTAAAAGCACCTGGTGTTTAAGGTTCTTATTAAGTCCTTCTACCAACTTGTCTATAGCTTGAGGCTGGTCTCCCATAGGCTTATAACTGGATTCTATTTTAAACTCACTCATTTTATCAACTCCTATGAACATTTGTTCAATTCCATTATATAATATTAACTATAATTGTCAAAACTATTATTGATGAATCCAGTTTAATATTGTAAAATGGTCTAAGGAGGCGAACTCTTATGAAACGATTATCATTACTAGTTCTTATAATATTTTTAGCACTGACTTCTACTGGTTGTAAAATTATAAATACACCCCTCTTGCATAAGGATACCCCAACTTCATCAAAGGATGAAGAATTACAATATAAAATTGATAAAGTTATATTATCAAAGGGATACCAGTCCTTGGAGCAAAAGGTTGAAGTCAATAATAAAAAAAATTCATCGTCTTTGATAGTTTCTGTTGGTCTTCTTGAGTCCTCTGGAGTTTATGTGGACAAAATAGTAAAGAATGGAAATTTGATAAATATTCACGTAATCAACGAAACAGATGAGGAAAACCTACAGCTTGTAGTACCACAGATTATTTTAGAGTTGAAGAATACAAAGTCTATTAATCTAGATGAGATTAAATTTAATATAGTAAATGAAAATTTCAAACCATTAGAGGTAAAGCTGGGTTTAAATGATGTTATAAATAAGGTTGTAAGTGATTATAAACTTACTGCAAATTCATTACCAAAAATCAGCTTAGATAAAAAAGAAGATATGCTAGTTTGGAGTATTAACTACGACAGTATATTTGATAGCAATAATCTTGAGACACCACTTGTTAACTTATCTGTACAGGTAGATGCAAATACTGGGAATGTTTTAGAATCAAAAAAGGGTCTAATATCTTCTTTTATAGATCAAGGCCATATAATGGACTATGTGGATGAAAGCTTTATTTTATATAAGAAAACAATTATAGATTCAGATAAATCAAAAATAGAAAGCCTATGGTATCACGACATTAAGAAAAATGAAAAAATTCAAGTATATCAAACATCTCAGAATATTATTTCTGCTGCATTCAGTCCAAATAAAAAAGACATAGGAGTACTTGAAGATAATGGTACTACTAAGGATATATTTATAGTTAATAGGAATGAGAAAAAGGCAGTTAAACTATTACTCCATGAAAATCTAATTCCTGACCTTGTAAGATGGTATAATAATGACACACTCTATATACTCCAAAATAAAAAAGAAAAATCTAATATATATATCTACGACCTATTAAGTTCTAAGGAAAATCTTATTTCCACTGTAAATAAGAATATCGTTGATATGAGAGTATTTGATAAACACTTCTTCTTGATGGAATCAATAGAGCAGACCATCAACAGAAATATTTACCAGACAGAAGACTTTAAAAACTTAACCTTTATAGATAAGGGGTTTAGCCCAAAAGGTATCAACAATAACTTGATAGGATATCTAAAACATAATGAGAAAAATGATAAGAATAGTTTAATGATATATGATATAAATAAACTTGATGAATTCGACCAGCTGGATGTAAATGCTCTATCCATTTCAAGCATTCCAGGAGATAAGCTATTGGTCATCGAGAAGAATCAGTCAGTTAACGATTTTACAGTATATGAATATAACATAAAAGACAAGGCTTTAAATCCTATTACAAAGTTAAATAGTGATAATATATATCTAGATAAAAGTAGAAATCTTCTATATGTAGATTTAATCGTACCATTTGAAGCAAATAAATCAGAGATTATCTTCTCTGTGAATATAACGAGGTGAAATGCCCCCCCTTCTTAGCCTAAACTTAACAATATACTGCCCTAGGGATGATTAAAATTCCTAGGGTCTTTTTATCTCCTTTGTATATCTTTGTGATAATTCCCTTTCTTCGACTTAAGAACTTAACTCTCATTACGCCAAGGTTTAAAGATTCTATTTGGCATAAGTCCTTATATTCCGTAACTGGAAATTCATTTATACTAATAATTATATCTCCTGGAATGATTCCAAGCTCTCTTGCAATCCCTTTTCTTTCTACTTCAATGACCCTGCATCCACTCTCAATACTACTAAAGATTGGAGTTCTTCTTTTTTCAAATATTCCATTTATATGAACTATAAACTCATGACCTAGAATAGCAAATAGAGGTGGAACAAGTATATGGGACTGCATCTTAATAAGCATAATAAGCAACATACTGTAAACAAACAATACTAAACTTGATATTATAGTTTTTCTTACCACATTTGAAAAAGTATAGTCTCCATATGCTAAAACTGCCATAAGGGTTATAGGTTTAATAAGCCCATCTCCAATAAAAACAACAAAAGGAATAGGCCAATACTTATTTATACTAAAACCACCAACTATTTCACTCTCCCTCTCAAAGATAGTCGAAGACTTTCCTCTGTGACCATCAATCATTATTAAAATACTCTCTACTATGTGTAAGATAGCAACTATCAACATAATATCTTCAGTAACCCTTATAGGAAATCTAAGTAAAATACTGGATAATACCACTATACTACCACTATAGGCTATACACACAAATCTAGTATGTATAAAGGATAGTATAATAGATAAAAATATTATATACATAAAATCCAAAGGAACTACCGAAACCTCAAGGTATATGAAAAGTATGGTGGTTAAAAATCCACCAAGTAATCCATATAATGATGAGTCAAAAGCCTTTAATAAAGTTCTACAGAAAGGATTCCTATTTCCAGAAATACCCATATGAGAATCATTTAAATACTGATATAAAATAAATAAAAAAAGTGCAATAAAAAAAGGAGATGTTATCATATTAAGAATATCAATTAATGTAAAATACATAACATGATATAATCCATACATGATACTATCCCCTCTTTTTTAGATTTTAGATTTTAATATCTCTACAGCCTTTTGTAGCTGGTTATCAATATCTAAATAATTTATGCCTAAGTTTTCTACACCCTCATTTAACTCAACTTCAATATCAGGTGTAATTCCAACTCCGTGTATATTTATTCCATTAGGAGTAAAATATTCGGACACTGTTAGTTTGATTCCTGAACCATCTCCTAAATCCTTAATTCTTTGAACAACGCCTTTACCAAAGGTTGTGGTTCCTATTAACTCTCCACGACCATGGTCTTTAATAGCCCCTGCCAATATTTCAGAAGCGCTGGCACTTCCATCATTTACCAACACAACTATTGGCAAATCAACCATAGCCTCATCTGATTTTATATATTCCCTTGTTCCATCTTTTGTTTGGGTATAGACTATGTCTCCTTCTCCTAAAAGCTCATCTGCTATATCAGCACATATATTTAATAACCCTCCTGGATTATTTCTTAAATCAAGTATAATTCCTTTAACATTTGACTTCTGAAGTTCTTTAAGATTTTTCATAAAGTCTTCATATGTTATTTCATCAAATGATGTTATCCTTAAATATCCAAAATTTTCATCAATTATATCACTCTTTACTGTAACAAGCCTAATCTGCTCTCTTTCAATCTCTAAATCTAAAACTTGATTATTTCCATCCATATCCTTTCTCATAATTGTCAGAGAAACTTTAGTTCCTGGTTCACCTTTCATTACTTTTACTGCCTCATGCATATTAGTAGCAAAGTATTCTACACCATTTACCTTTATAATTTTGTCCCCTGTAGAAATTGCTGCCCTTTCTCCAGGTGTATCCTCTATAGGTGATACTACTGTAATAAGATCATCATCCCCTGGAGAAACTATTACTCCAATACCACCATAGGTGCCAGATGTCTCTTCAGTAAAACTGGTAAACTCATCCTCCGTCATATACATAGAATATGGATCCTCAAGAGCCTGGACCATTCCTTTTAATTGACCATCTAAAAGATTTTTCTGATCTACATCCCTTAAATATGCACTATTAATGTATTGTTTAATGGAATTTATCTTGGAGTAATTATTGAAATTATCTACAAGGACTTTATATTCTTCTTTTGGTACTACAACCTTGTCATCGAATCCAAAGCTCATAATATTCGACAAACTAAACGTGGTGATATTGGTTATAACTAATAAAATAACCATAATCATTATGGTTTTCTTCTTGGACATTCATTTCACCTCTATTATTGAGTTTAAGTAAGGGTTATCAGCCTCATCTTTAAATATTTTATTAAAACAACATCATTATTATACCATTATTGGAATAAAATAATAACCAGGAGAAAGAAAAAACAAAAGGTCTCGCACGAGACCTTTTAACCTTAATTTGATTTTAACCATGGCAATGGATCCACATATGCTCCATTCTTTCTGACTTCAAAATGAAGATGAGGCCCTGTTGAATTTCCCGTACTTCCAGCTTTAGCAATAACATCTCCCCTCTTAACCTTCTTGCCTACTGATGCTACAAAGGAAGAGTTGTGAGCATATAAAGTAACTATTCCTCCACCATGATCCACCATCATAGCTTTTCCATAACCACCAAGGCTATCTGCAAAAATTACTGTTCCATCTGATGCAGCTAAAATAGCTGCTCCAGTTGGAGCTCCAATATCAATGCCTGTATGCAGTTTTTTAACTTTAAATATTGGATGTATTCTATAACCATAATATGATGTTATTCTATTATATCCACTTACAGGCCATGCCATCTTCCCACCTGAATATGGTCCCTTTACTACTTGAAGCTTTACTATTTTAGATTCAATCTCCTTAGCATAATCATTAAGCTTATCATATTCCCTTTCATAAGCTTCTCTATCAGCTACAAGTCTAGTCATAAGGTCTTGTTTTTCACGTGTAACCCTTTCTAAGTCCCTCTTTCTGGCTTCAAGTTTGGATTTTGTAACCTCTACAGAAGCCCTTTGCCCTTCAAGCTCAGTCTTCTTAGAATCTATAATATCCCTTTGTTCTTTCATAAATACAATTAATTCTTTATCATATTCAGCTATTTCTTGAATCATGTCCTTTCTGGATAAAAACTCCGTTATATCGCCTGAAGATAATAGAACCTCAATATATCCTACATTTCGATTCATATACATAGCTCTTAATCTCTTGTTGAATGTTTCCTCTTGCTCCCCAAGCTTTCCCTCTGCTATGTTTAATTCTTCAAGGGTTTTTTCAATTTGAACATTTAGTTCAACTAAAGTATTTTCAACTTTTTCTAGTTCCGTGGCTGCATTATCCATCTTTGAATCAAGTTGCGCAATTTCCCTTGTAACATTTTTGGTTTTATTCTGAATCTGTTTAATTTCATTCTTAGTTTTGTTTATTTGTTGTTCGACATTCTTTTGTTGTTTTCTTAAGTCTTCTACAGTCTGGCCATAAGCTTGTACTACTGTCAAGGACAATATTAAAATGACTAACATATAGATTGTCCATCTTTTTTTCATGATTTACCTCCTAAACGTTCAAGAATCGTTTTAAAGAAATAAGACTACCTAGAGCACCTATTCCTATTCCTATGGCAGAAAACATAATAGCAATGTCCTTAAATATCATCTTAGGCGCCACTAAAAATACTGAAAATAAAGAATATAATCTGTCACTAACCAGTCCAAAGAAATATTCATATCCAGAATAAACTATAAATATAGATATGCCTGCTCCTATTAGTCCGAATAGTATCCCTTCAACTATAAAAGGTCCTCTTATATAGTTATTAGTAGCTCCTACATATTTCATAATATTTATTTCTCTTCTTCTAGAAGCAACAGCAAGTTTTATAGTATTTGATATTATAAAAACAGAAACAAATACTAATACTGCTACTACAATAATTCCTCCAAACCTTATATAATCTGCAAATGTAATTAGCTTGTCAATCACATCTTTATCATATTTTACTTTTTCGATACCGTCAAGGTTTTTTACCATACTTACGACATTTTCCGCATACTTAATATCCTCTAACTGAATTATATATGAATTAGGAAGTGGATTTTTCTCCTCTAAACCATCTAAAAGATAAGCTTGATCTCCAAAATCCTCTTTAAATGAATCCAGAGCCTGACCTTTAGACTGAAACATAATAGAAACCACACCATCCATGCTTTTCACTGATTCCTCTATTTGAGTCATTTTGTTTTCAGTGATTTCATCCTTTAGAAAAATCTGAATTGTATCAAATTTTGCTGTTGTTTCTAAAACAAAATTATTAATGCTCAATATCAAAATCAATATTATACCTAATATTATTAAAACTGCAGTAATGCTGGATACAGAAGCAACACCCATACCTCTATTTCGCCATAAACCCTGCAATCCCTGCTTTATAGTGTTCTTAATAATTCGAAATTTCAACACCATAGCCCCCTTTCTCTTCATCTCTTGAAATCTTCCCGCCTTCAAGGGCTATTACTCTTTTTCTCATTGTATTGACAATATCCTTAGCATGAGTTGCCATTAGTATCGTGGTACCCCTAGCATTTATATCATTCAGTGCATTCATAACCTCCCAAGCCGTATCAGGGTCCAAATTTCCTGTAGGCTCATCCGCAATTAGAACAGGGGGATTATTTACTATAGCTCTAGCAATGGATACTCTCTGTTGTTCTCCTCCAGATAATTGGTCAGGATAACTGGATGCTTTCCTGCTTAAATCTACCATACTAAGTACCATAGGAACCCGTCTTCTTATTTCCCTTGGATGAGTTCCAAGTATCTCCATAGCAAAAGATACATTTTCAAATACAGTTTTATTTGGTAGAAGTCTAAAATCTTGAAATACTACTCCAACATTTCTTCTAATATATGGAACTCTCCTGTTGGGAACCCTAGTGATATCCAAGTCATTTAAATATATTCTACCTTCAGAAGCTTCTTCTTCCTTTAAGAGTAGCTTTATCAAAGTAGATTTCCCTGCACCGCTTGAGCCTACAAGAAAGACGAATTCTCCCTTCTCAATTTCTAAATTTATATTAGTTAAAGCGTTTACTCCGTTATCATACTCCTTGCTAACATTTATTAATTTAATCAAGTTTTCACCTCAATATTTTATGTAAAAATTTAGTAATTATTGCTTAGTCCTTTTACTTTCTCTCAATATTATATTATAATATAAATCAAAGGATAAATAAACATTTAGAGGTGATTTATTTGGAGAAAAAGACTTTAAGAAGACAAATTTTGTCTAAAAGGGATGCCTTAGGAAATGATACAAAAATTTCCCTTAGCAGAAAAATATTTAAAACTCTTAAAGATACAGAATACTATAAGAAAGCTAAAAATATTTTTGTATTTATTAGTTTTGGAAGTGAGATAGACACTCATGAATTCATAAAAGAAGGAATAGAGGAAGGTAAAAATATTCTTGTTCCTGTAACTTTCAAGGGAACAAGGGAAATGAAACCTTCTCTTCTAAAAGGCTTCAATGAGCTTGAAATTGGATATTTTGATATTTTATCACCTAAAGATGAGTTCATAAGATATGTAGACCCACTTGAGATTGATCTTGTAGTCGTTCCTGGTGCGGTATTTGATAGAAAAGGCTACAGAGTTGGATATGGCGGAGGATTCTATGATATATTCTTATCTACAAAAATTCGAAAAGAAATACCAAAAATAGCTGTTGGTTTCGATTTGCAACTTGTAGATAAAGTACCTGTTGAAGAATTCGACTTTCCGGTGGATTTTATTATAACTGAAAAAGAAATGATTGAATGTAAATAATTCTTTTCATTTTTCAAAATAGTGATATAATAAATGAGTAAAATTTTTGTTTTGGGAGGATAATTTTATGAGTAGAACTATTGGTACTACAGTTAGAGGTATTAGGACTCCTATAGTAAAGGAGGGAGATGACTTAATAAACATTGTTGTCGACTCAGTCTTAGAAGCAGTTAAAAGCGAAAACATTACACTTAAGGCTAAGGATGTCATCGGTGTTACTGAGTCATTAGTCGCAAGAGCTCAGGGAAATTATGCTTC
>CAZAJU010000018.1:8267-27237 GCA_964485455.1 uncultured Tissierella sp. | reverse complement strand
CTAATTATGTCTGCTACTTAGGTCATCTAACAAATCAGAGGTTAGCTTGTTAATATCTTCTATTCTTTTATTTAATTTGTTAAATTTCTTAGAAAGCTCATAGTCCTTTGGTTGGGCTAAGTCATTTGAATTTAACAACATGCCGATACTAGTAGTATATTCCAAGTTGGAGAAATTGTTCTCCTCAATTCTTTTAGCTTGATTTATTATTTCTTCAATTGCTCTTTTATTTTCCATACTATCATCCTTTCTAGTTCTTAATAATAGTATGGATTTATTAATGAATTTTATTAATTCTTATTTAATTTTAAATTTAGTTAATCTGGATTACATCTTATACAAATACCATTTACATGTTGAAATTTCGTACTTCAGCTCAAATATTCTTTGAATCTGATTGATAGTAGCTTCACATCTATATATGACCATTCTATTTCCAGCAAGCTTCTCTTCTTCCCTAAAAAAGACTTTATCAACTCTAATAACGGTTTCTGTAGAATCTTCAGAAGTAATTCTATACCTTAATGGAACAGGGTAATTGTCTTTGTTAAACCAGGCAATCATCTCTATAGGTTTCATCAATACTTTCATAATAACACCTCACTTTAAATAAAAAGAGTAAATATAAATAACAGAGGTAATTTCATAGCAATTATTCTACAATATTGCAAGGGTATGAGGGATATTTAGCCTAGTTATAATTGACTGGACATCATAGGGTATTCCTCTTCCATTACTACTCCACCAATAATGGGATTTATGCCGGAGTGTAGGAAGCAAGATCTTATAACGGATTGGTATCCATATTTGACCCTTAGCTTATCTATAGCTTTATCTAAAAGTTCTTCTTTTTTGCTATAGTTCTCCATTAGGGATAGTTGGAAAAACTCATTTGAGTAAAGGTCAGAAAGACTTAGGGAAATATGCCTTAATGGTTCACCACTCCACATCTCATCTAAAAGTAATTTTCCTGTTCTATATATTTTATTGGTAGAAGAAGTAGGGATATCAAGCCTTCTCTGATGTGAATAATGATAAAAATGATCATTTTTCAGGCCAAGAGATATTACACTTCCACATTTGTCTAAGTCCCTTACCCTCATGCCGACCATTTCAGATAGTCCTAGGATTACCTTATATGCTTCGGATTTAGTATTAACATCAAAGGCAATGGTAGTGGAATTACCAACGGATTTAATTGGGATAGAGCCTTTTTTTACCTGGGAGTTATCTACTCCGTTGGCATAGTTCCATATAAGCAGCCCTGGTTTTTTAAGCCAGGAAGAGATATAATCCTTATCCAGCTTGGCCAGCTCACCTATGGTGAATATACCTCTTGCATTTAGCTTGGACTTGGTTCTGGAGCCTACCATAAATAAGTCCTCAACAGGTAAGGGCCACATCTTCTCTGAAATTTCATATGTAAAAAGAGTGTGAACCATATCGGGTTTTTTAAAGTCAGAAGCTACCTTTGCCAATAGTTTATTGGGTCCAATACCTATATTAACTGTAAAGCCTAGTTCCTTCTTGATTCTATCCTTGATTTCATAGGCTGTTTCCATATAATTCTTTTTCATATTGCTATAGTCCATAAAGCATTCATCTATTGAGTACCTCTGTATATAGGGTGAATACTGATTTAGTATATCCACCATAGCATTGCTGGCATTTATATATCTTTCGTAGTTGGGAGGAACCATAACTAAATCCGGACACTTCTGAAAAGCAGAGTGGACGCTTTCTCCCGTGATTATATTATATTTTTTAGCAGGTATTGATTTAGCAAGTACTATTCCATGTCTCTTTTCCTGATCTCCGCCTACTATGGAGGGTACTTCTCGAAGGTCTATTTCAGCTCCATGCTGAAGCCTGTAAACAGCCTCCCAAGATAGATAAGCTGAATTTGCATCTATATGAAATATTATACGGTTCATATTCTTACCTCCAATAGGACAATGAACTTGTTTTATTCAAAAGAATAGAACATCTGTTTACTATTATAATAGCAGAACAAAAGTTCGTAGTCAATAAGAATATCTATCTCAAGCTTTAATGAAACTCCTTGCAGGACTCTAAAGCTTTTCTATAATAAGGAGGTTCATCTTAACATCAATACCTTTAAAACAAAAAAGAAAAAATAGCCCGAAGGCTATTTATCTACATTCTATTTTCATCATCTACCCATTGCTTAGCTTCTTCTACGGAATCTTCAGTTGGTATAGCTACATTAGAATCTGGAAGTTTCTTTTCAGTCTTGTAATATATATCTGTTGCTGTATCTTCTAACTTAGGTTCTCTATTTTGTTTGAAAGTTCCTTCTATCTTTTTATCTTCAGAAATTTTCTTTTCCTCAGTCATTATTATTCCTCCTCGAATATAACATAATCTATTATTCTTAATTATTTATACCCATAAATGATGAGTATGAATTATTTATTTTTATTATTTATTTTTTATTTTCATTAATTCATTTCAATTAGCTCTGGTAATGGGAGATAATTGCTAGAGCTCATCTTTTTTATCTTCTGAGTGCCATCCCTATATATAATGGATACAGTAGATTCTACATTGGCACCATCTAATCCTTTAATCTTGGTTTTCATTTCTCCAGGTGAAAGAGTTTCATTTTTGATGTATTTAACTGATGGCTTTACTACATCTTTAATAACATGACTCCATGTTACTATTGGGGAGTAGCTATTTCCGTAAAAACCCATATATAATCTATGACCTATTAATTTGGACCATATTAGAATATTTCCGTCACTAGTATTCTTGAACCTAAAGTCCTTTACCCCATAGGCAACGGTGGCATCTTGACCATAGGGTACATAATTTATAGGCATGGAGTGGTAGTGCCTTTCTATAATCTCCAAGTCTGACAATACAGAAAGATTATAGAGGGAAGTGGCAATCTTACAAACACCTCCGCCTTCAGTCATGACTATATTTCCTCCAGTATAAGATGAACCTGTTTTATATCCTCTGGGTCCAGTATATGGACCAATCCTTTTATTTTGTGAGAATATATCACCTGGCTTAATAACTTGGCCCTTTACGCTTTGAGCAGCAATTCCTACATTGTGTTCCTCTCCTGGGAGAGGGTTCTTAAGGACAGCACAAAATCCAGCCATTAAAATTGGGGTACTATGTTTTTCTTTTGCCTTTATAAAGTCCTTATCATTTATCCAAGGCATATCATCTATAGGACCTGATATATCAGGGATATCATAACTATCCTTCGGACTACTTAAGATAAATTCAACCTTATCAGCATAGGATATTGAATTCATTAAAAGTAAGATAGTACAAAGAAGTATAAGGATAAATTTTTTAGTCATATTAATTCCTCCAACAATTTTCTAATAGTATTATTTTTAGAATAAAGAAGGGATAATATACTAGGCCGGTATGCTATATATTGCCATTTTGTAAATAGAGTAGATAAGAACCTTACACCATCCGTAATATTCTGAATTAGATTTTGGTCGGATAATGTGGGATGTGTTATAATAAAACTATTAATAAAATCACCACATTAGTAAAGACAGAGTGTGAAGGAGCAGCGATGAAATTAGTCAAAGTAGATAATTCCAATAAAAAGAAATTTGTTAAATTTTTTGAAGATAGATACTTAAATAATCCCCTGAAACGAAATTCCATGTCTTCACTAGTTAAAGGACTTCTCTATGGAAAGAGCATAATGTGCAAATCTGTGGATTTAGAGCCACTAATGGTTGAAGATGGTGGAGAGGTTATAATGATTTGCATCCTTGCCTTTGCTCATAGGATGCCTGATTGTATTCAGATTGGATTTTTTGAAGCTCTAAAAGACAATCCATCTGCTTTTCAAATGATTTTACATAGTGCAAATGATATGGCAAGAAAAAAGGGTGCAACTAAGCTTACAGGAAGCCTTAATATCCACGTAAACTATGGACTTGGGTTTTTAGCAGGAGATTATGATTCCTACCAAAGCTTTGGTACTCCTCATAACCCTGAGTTCTATAATTCCTTATTTGAAGGCGCAGGCTTTAAGCCCATAGATATGGTAAGCTTTAGGAGTAATATGAAGGAAATGAAGCCGTTAATTAATGATAGATTGAGAATCAGGTTAAATCAGATATATACAGTTCGTGAAGTTGATTTTAAGAATCTGGAGGAAGAGGCAAGTATTTATACTAAACTTAACAATGAAGCCTTTAAAAATCATTTGTTCTACTATCAAAGGGTGGCAGAGGAGGACCTAGAACTATTTAAGGAATTTAAATATCTATTAAGACCGGAAAATCTATTGTTCGTTGAAAGAAAAGGAATACCCGTAGGATTTATGCTGTGGTATCCTGATTTTCATACTCTTATGAAGCCGGATGAAAGCTTGGGACTTAAGACAGTAATAAAAGCTAAATTAAAACCCCATATAATGAGTACCTTTAAAATTGTAGAGATTGGTGTAATACCTTCAGAACAGAATAAAGGCGCAATTATAAGCTTATTTGATTACTGCTATAATTGTGCTAAGGATAGATATAAATCTTTTGAGTCTGGATGGGTACTGGCAAATAATCAAAGTTCCTTAGCCTTAGGAGAAAAGTGGGCTGATGGTATTCATAAGAAATACAAGGCTTTTATTAAGGATGTAGACTATGAGGGTATATAAATCCATAGAAGAAGTTAAAATAAACTCTTATTTTAAGCCTCTAGAAGATGTTCAAATTGGCTTTAAGAATGAACTAGTTGAATTATTAAAATTACTTGAAAGGGTTAATCCCTGCAACCAAAGCTATTATACGGGTGAGAGGAGTCTAGTGATTTCATATAGCTTAAGGATAAACCTATTGAATTTCACAAATATTTTTCCCTTAAAAATGAAAGTTAGAGTAATAGGGCTTCCTATTTCCATATGCGAAAGTGGATACTTTGGAGATATAGAAGAAGTTATGGAAACAGTTAAAACTATGAAAGGGCTAACTTTAATCCTAAATGGAAATAAGGATTTAAATTCAAGAGCCAAGACCTTATCAACATTTATACTGGAAAACCATTTTAATTCCTTTAATAATTATTTAAATAGTTTAAGAGCTCCATATAGAAGAAGGATAAATAAAGCTTTAGTCCACAGGAATAATCTTTTTATAAGAGAGTTAAGCCAAGATGATTTTACATACGAACATTATCTACTATATATAAGTATAATGAAGAGAACAAAAAATCCGCTGGAGACCCTTAGTATAGATTACTTTAAGGGATACGATGCAAAACTATATGAGTTTTTAGATAGGAATACAAATCGCATTCTTGGATTTATACAGTTAAAGGTAATTGATGGACAATTGTATTTCCTCTTTTGTGGATTCAATATAGAGGACAATAAGGAGTATGATCTATATTACAATATGCTTCTGAAGGTATTGGAAGTGGGAATTGAATTTGGTGCAAAGAGAATAAACTTTGGACAGACCTCAGAGGAAAGTAAACTAAAACTGGGATGTGTTGAAAAAGAAAGGTATATGGCTATTTATCATCATAATAGGGTAATTAATTATCTCCTAAATCTATTTATACCCTATTTTTCATATAAGACCTATAAGATAACTCATAACGTATTTAAAGGGGATTAATAAAATGAAAATACTTCTTAAAAAGGTAAGGGTAAGGACAATATTTTCAAGATTTGAACCTATAAAGGTTGAACCCCTTGAGCTTTGTTATCTCAAGGCAGTATGTGATGAAATGGGCCATGAATCCCATATAATAGATGAGTTATTTGATGAGAAGGAAAAGAATCTTAGGATTATACCCGATGTAGTAGTACTTACAGGTTATAACGTAGCAGAAAACAGGATTCTAGAGGAAGCCAAGGAATATAAGTTGAATTTTCCTGATTCCAAGATAATAGTTGGAGGAGTTCATATACAGCTAAATGCCTCTAGTTTTCATAATGAGTATATAGATTATATAATCCATTCCCAAAGCCTTGAGATTTTTAGGAATATAATTAAAATCATCTCTGAAGGCTTAAAAAGTTATCTACCTATTGGATACGACTATAGAAAAGGTGATGAATGGATAGTAGGCTCTAAGGAAGTTATTAATTATATAGAGGAGATATATCCAAGCAGGGAATTCCTATATAGCAATAAGAAAAAGATTCATTATCTTGATAAAAAAGGTATTGCTCTAATAAAAGGAAGTGTAGGCTGCCCATATAGGTGCTCCTATTGCTATTGTAGGGAATTAAATGAGGGGAATTATATAAAGGCAAATTTCTCCAAGATGATTAAAGAGATGATGGAAATAGATGCAGAATATTTCTGGATAGTTGATGATGTCCTCTTTGTAAACAATCAGGATGTAGAAGAGTTTATTGCACAGGCACAAAAGCAAGGCTTTAATAAAAAGTTCATAGCATATTTAAGGGCAGATTTTATAATAAAAGAAGAAGACAAGCTCCACTTATTAAAGGAAGCAGGATTAAATGAGGTAATTATAGGATTTGAAGCCATATCACCAAGTGAGTTAAAAGATTATAATAAAGGAACGAATTCCCTGGATTATCCTAAAATCATATCAATGCTAAAGGAAAATGCCATAGATTACACAGCCCTTTTTATGGTAAGGCCTGATTATGAAATCATGGATTTCTTAAAGCTTTATAGATTTATTAAAGACAATGATATTGAAATATTTACCCTTTCCGTATTTACACCTTTAAAGGGTACAAAAGGCTATGAGGAATATGAATTGGTAACAGTTAATACTGAAAAATTTGATTTTCTTCATCTGGTTATCAAGTCCAAGCTTCCAAAAACATTGTTTTATTTGTTATTTTATAGTATCCATCTAAGGATGCTTAAATCAAAGAGGATAAGAAACTTTTTATTAAGGAGACATATATGAATATATGGGATTTTTGGTCTAAAAGATATCACAAGCTTTGGGTACAGAAGTATAGTCTATTGCCAACTAGAAGATATATTATGAGTATACTTAATTTGGATGACTCCATCAGGATATTGGATTTAGGTTGCGGACCCGGGGAGCTGATTCAAGAGATATTAAAGGTGAACCCTAATATAGATATAACTGGATTGGATTTTTCTGATGGAATGTTAAAGGAATCTAAAAAGAAGAATCCTAAGGTTCATCATATCCACATGGATGTGGCAGATCTGCATACTATTAATGAAAACTATCACCTCATAATCTCTACCCATTCTCTTCCATATTGGAAAAATCCAGGAAAGGTGATGAAGGATCTTTTTAACATCTTAGAACCTAGTGGTAAGATAATCATTGGATTTGCAAGTGGAGAGAGCTTGTATGATAAGCTAGTACTCTTCTTTGTAAAATTTACTACGGGAATAGCCTCCTATCCTTCAGAATCTGAATTTAAAAAGATTATAGGAACAAATTTTGAAGTTTTACATAAGAAGGTTATTAGAGAAAGAAAGTTTATGCCTAGAATTACCGTATATACCCTAAAGAAGGTGAAAGCATGAAGGTGTTGTTAATAAGACCAGAGCCTCCAAAGGAAACTATCGGTCTTAAGCATGTAATGATATGTGAGCCGCTGGAGTTTGAATATCTCATATCTAATGTTCCTGAGTACATTAAAGATAAGGTGGAACTTAGAATATACGATATGATACTTGAAAGGAAATCATTTAAGAAAATACTTTTAGATGAAAAACCAAATTTTATAGTATTTACAGGATATATCACCCATGTAGATGTTATAAAGTCGATGTCTAAATTTTCAAAAGATATTTTACCAAAGTTTGTAACGGGAGTCGGGGGAGTTCATGCAGAGGTTATTCCAGAGGATTTCGACTCGCCCTATATAGATTTTATATACAATAAAAATAGCATAGATGCTTTTAATGAAACTTTGATAGGCCTACTAGTGGAACGAGATATAGAGGAAATTATGGCCAATATCGAACTCTTACCTGAAAGGAAGAAAAGTTTAACTCATCCTAATAGAAGTTCTGTTGAAAAATATAGGAAGAATTATTACTATATGTTCCATAATCCCTGTGCCTTAATTAAGACCTCCTATGGTTGCCCTTATAACTGTAGCTTCTGCTTTTGTAAGGAGATTACTAATGGAAAGTATATTACTAGAGATATAGATGATGTATTAATAGAGCTTAAGAGTATTAAGGAAGAGGAAATATATATTGTAGATGATGACTTTCTTTATGATGTAGAGAGGGTAAGTTTATTTATCAATGGTCTAAAGAAAAATGAAATCCATAAGAAGTTTTTAGTCTATGGAAGAGCAGATTTTATTGTAGAAAACCAGGAGCTTATGAAATCCTTTATGGAAGCTGGTCTTCAAGCAGTAATAGTGGGTATCGAATCCCAAAGAGAGACCGATCTAAAGGATTATAGGAAGGGTACTTCTCTAGAGATTAATGAAAGTTGTATAAGGGTTTTAAGGGAATTGAATATAGAACTTTATGCGACCCTTATAATACCAATGGATTTTACAAAAGCCGATTTTAAGGACCTAAGGAAGTGGCTAAGAACTCAAGAAGTAAGATTTGTTAATCTTCAGCCTCTAACTCCAATGCCTGGAACTGAGATATTTGAAGAATATTTGCCTCACTTAATAGAAAAGAGGGAGGACTATGCCAAGTGGGATATGGCTCATGTAGTACTAAAGCCAAAGCATATGACTATTAAGAAATTCTACTATGAGGTTCTGTTGTCATATTATAGAATAGTAATGCGTCCTAAGAATATTAAGGCAATGATTGAGAAATATGGATTTAAAGAATGCTTTAAGATGTTTAAAGGAAGCAGTTTTGTAAGTTGGCAGTACTTTATGAAGATAGTTAAGGGTTAAAAGGTAATAGGTAATAGGATAGACTAAATAATTAACTAAAAAAGGAAACTACTATGAAAAAGATACTTTTAATTCAGCCAAGTCCATATGATCAAAATAAAAAAACTATCAAGAAGAGTAGACTCTACTTCGTAGGGCTTGCTCTTCCCTTACTGGCTGCTTTGACACCTAAGGAGTATGAGGTTGAAATAGTACTTGAAATTTTGGAGGATATTCCATGGGATACTGATGCAGATATTGTAGGAATAAGTTCTATGGGTCATGGTGTAATTCGCTCTATCGATATAGCATCTGAGTTTAAGAGAAGGGGTAAGACGGTTATAATGGGTGGTTATATGGTTAGCATAATGGCTGAGGAGGCTACTAAGTACTGTGATGCTGTAGTAGTTGGAGATGCAGAGCTAGTCTGGAATGAGCTCTTAGTGGATTATGAAAATAAAGCTCTTAAACCATTGTATGAAAAGAGAATAGAAGGTGGAATATTATCTACACCTTTGCCAAGATTTGACCTTATAATAGATAAGAAGATTGGTGACTTTCTTCCTGTACAAGCTGGTCGGGGATGCCCAAATATATGCAGCTTTTGTTCGGTGTCCTGTCTCTATGAGGGAAGGTATATTAAGAGACCTTTGGAAGAGGTTGTTAGGGATATAAAACAGGTAAAGGAGCTTGGATATAAAAAATTCCTTTTATTGGATGATAATATTTTCTCTGATAGAATATACTTAATGGAGCTACTTAAGGAAATAAAATCATTCAATATGAGCTGGATGAGTCAATGTGATATAAGAATTGGTAGAGAAGATGAGCTTTTAAAAATACTTGCGGAAAGTGGTTGTACTACCCTAAGCTTTGGCCTTGAAAGCATATCTAAGGAAAGCCTTGTTGGAATGAATAAGGCTTGGGCAAATCCTGAAGAATACTCTAAACTAATTAAAAATATTCAAAGCTATGGAATAGATGTATCAACGGAAATGGTTGTTGGAGGAGACGGAGATACATTAGAGTCAATTAGGTTGACTAAGGATTTTATAGAAGCAAATAAGATATCGGTACCAAGGTTTTATATTTTAACCCCTATTCCTGGGACTAAATTCTTCAAGGATATGGTAAAGCAGGGGAGATTGGTAGATGATGATATATACTCCTTCGATGGAACTAAAGCAGTTCATCAGCCCAAAAACATGCTACCCGATGAGTTGACAAATGCTTATTGGAATTTATATAATGAGTTGTTCACATTTAAATCTATTATTAAGAGGAACATTTTGAGAAAAGAATTTATTAAGGAGCCCTTTAAGTATTTATTTTATGTATTGGTAAATTTGTATTACAGACATCAGATAAAACAGAGGATAACACCTAATATTTTTTAAGGCATAAAAATATCTACTTATATGTTATTCTGTATGTAGCAAAAGTGAATGACAAATAGTTTAAACTTGGAGGTACATATGATATTTATAGAATTATTGAAGGCAGCAATTCTTGGAATAGTGGAAGGAATTACAGAGTGGCTGCCAATTAGTAGTACAGGACATATGATATTAGTGGAGGAGTTTATAAAACTAAATGCATCTGCTGAATTTATGGAAATGTTTCGTGTAGTAATTCAGTTAGGGGCTATTTTAGCTGTAGTTCTATTATATTTTAACAAACTGAATCCATTTTCTAGAATGAAGTCTATGAAAGAAAAAAGGGATACAGTAAATATTTGGCTTAAGGTAATTATAGGAGTTATTCCTGCAGGAGTCCTAGGAGTTCTCTTTGATGATTGGTTTGATGAACATTTTTATAATTATATAACAGTAGCAATTACTTTAATCATTTACGGCATCTTATTTATTATTATAGAGAACAAAAATAAATATAAAAAACCTCAAATTTCGAATTTCTCCCAGTTATCCTATTTAACTGCCTTTGGAATTGGAATTTTTCAAATTTTATCCTTAATACCTGGAACCTCTCGTTCAGGATCTACAATTTTAGGAGCTATTTTATTGGGTGCATCCCGATCAATAGCAGCTGAGTATTCATTTTTTATGTCTATTCCAATCATGTTTGGAGCAAGCCTACTTAAGTTGTTGAAATTCGGTCTCGATTTTACCGGTATAGAGCTAGCAATTCTCTTAACAGGAATGGTTATAGCCTTTGTAGTATCAGTATTTGCAATTAGATTTTTAATGAAATACATAAGAAACAATGATTTCAAAGCTTTTGGTTGGTATAGAATAATACTGGGAATTCTTGTTCTTGGTTTTTTTCTAATAGTAGGTTAAATTATTAAAACTTCTAGGAAACTGCTTGCAGTTTCTTTTTATTACGAATAGGAAAGTCCTGCTATTTTAGTCTTAGATTTATGGACTTTCCGTAAATGAGTAACAAGAAAAGCTACATCTAATGCTTATTTAGAAGCTTTTCTTATTTTAAAGCACAGATGGGAGGAAATAATGAAAAAATTACGTGGAGAAATTATATTATCAATTACAGCATTGATTTGGGGGACAGCTTTTGTTGCTCAAATAGTAGGAATGGAGCATATTGGCCCTTTTACATTTACAGCATCTAGAACCTTAATTGGTGCTTTATCTCTTATTCCAGTAATATTATTAATGGATAGAAAAAAGTCTAATGGCAGTGTAGAGGAGGAGTTTCAAGGAAACAAAAAAGACCTTATAAAGGGTGGAGTTACCTGTGGTCTTGCAATGTTTTTTGGAGTATCATTTCAGCAGGTTGGTCTTTTATATACAACAGCGGGAAAAGCAGGATTTATAACTGCATTATACATAGTTCTTGTACCTATTTTTGGTTTGTTCATGCATAAGAGAATCGAGAAATCAGTGTGGTTAGGTGTTGCTCTGGGAGTTGTAGGACTATATTTATTATCTGTAACGGAAGGTTTAAGCATTGGAAAGGGAGATTTATTGGTTACTTTTGGAACCTTCTTCTGGGCACTTCATATTATCACTATAGATCATTTTACATACAAGGTAGATGCTCTTAAAATGTCATTTATACAGTTTTTGGTTTGTGGGATAATAGCTTTAAGTATAGCTATTGCAAAGGAGAAAATAAGCATTGAAGCTCTTGTTAAAAGTGCATTTCCTGTTCTATATGCTGGAATTATAGTAGTTGGGATAGCATACACACTGCAGATTATCGGGCAAAGAGGAACCAACCCAACAACTGCAGCAATTATAATGAGTATGGAGTCCGTATTTGCAGCTATATCAGGTATGATTATTCTTGGGGAGACCATGTCTTTAAGGGAGATTGCAGGCTGCATATTAATGTTTATAGCTGTCATAGTAGCTCAGTTACAGCCTTCAATAAAGAAGGATGAAGATATGATAGAAGTAAAAGAACCGTTCAATTAATAAAATGGATTCTAAGTCAAGGACATTCTAAAAAAGCCTAGGCAGATAAAAGCTAGTTATTATATTGTATAGGAGTCAGCTTTTTTAAACCCCATTGATATCTAAAGTTATTATAATACTCCATATAATTATCTATTAGAATCTGTAATTCTTCAAATGTAGAACAATCCTTAGTATTTATTTGATCCTTCATATAACCAAAGAATGATTCCTGAGGAGTATTATCCCAGCAATTTCCTCTTACTGTCATGGGTTGTCAAGATTATATTCTTTTAATAGCTTTTGAAATTTAGGACTGGTATGATCGACTAAAGAAAAGGGAGTAATCACTTTTCTTTAGTCGATTATACAGGAAATACTTTTAAGAACAAGATTGAAGGTACTGGTATGATTCAAAGTATGTTTAGATTTAGAAAATGCATAGATAATTGACCAATGGAAGGATTTTTTGGGACATTAAAAACAGAAATGTTTTACGGAAAAAATTTAAATCATATGAAGAATTAAAGTAGAAGATAGTTAAATACATTGAGTTTTACAATGAAAAAAGATTTCAAAAAAGACTAGGATACATGACTCCTTTAGAATATCGAAACCATGCATCCATTTTTGCATAATATTTAATTAAATTACCTATCTACTTTACATGAGTCAGTTCACTATAGATTTACAGCTTCATTATTTTGTTATTTCCATTTCCAGAAGAGCCATTCCAAGAGCCTT
This sequence comes from uncultured Tissierella sp., assembly GCA_964485455.1. GTDB lineage: Bacteria > Bacillota > Clostridia > Tissierellales > Tissierellaceae > Tissierella_B. The sequence goes on along the minus strand of CAZAJU010000018.1, from coordinate 14,283 downwards.
CCCATGTTTATCAACAGCAAGGCTTCTTGTTACTCCTCCGCCCAAAGCTTCTTCTAATACAAAATTAAAAGCACAAATATTATCTAAATCATACCTTTTTACTCCACCAAAGCATATTTCTGAAAAGAAATCTTGAACCCTTTCTTCTGTTAGAAATTCCTTTAGCATAGGATAATCCTTTTCATCATAAGGAATAACTGCGATATTTGACATGTTTCCCTTGTCACCAGTTCTTGAGTGTGCTATATCTTTAAGCTTCATATCTAAACCTCCAAATAAGTGATACTTATAGCGATATCTTCTTTAGGAATAATAATTGCTCCAATAGACAAAACCTGAGTTACCTTGCTTTCAATACCTGATGAACCTGCAGGTCCGTTTGTATACAAATACTCCAATTCTCTAGCAATTAGCTTTGCATCATTATAAGTCTTTGTTCTGCCACTTATCCTTAGTCGAATTTCACTATTCTCTTCAGAAGAAAACATATCGGAAATTTTAGTTTTATACAAGGAATTGTATCCTATATAATCTACTCTGTATTCATCTATATCAGCACCGACGATTTTCAATCTTTTTTCAATTATATCTGCACATAGCTTAGCTCGGTTTAGAGAGTTTATTCCCCCAAAGCTAACCTCACCTTCACCTATATAGCAATCAGAGAAGCCTACGTTTACCTTATAGGTATCAGGGGCACCTTTTGATATGGCCCCCGTTACAAGGACCATATCCTTGTCAATCTTCTTAAATTTAACATTTGTAAAATCAACTATAGCGTTAGGAGTAATATAACATGACGGATCCGTTATTTCATAAAGAAGCTGCTCTTTACATGTAGCTACAGAAACTTCTCCACCTGAACCTGACACCTTTGTAACTATAAAATCACCATTTTCATCTATCTCAGCAATAGGATGACCTAAAATTTCTAGATTATCAACGTCCTTAAATCCGGGATCTGCAAAATAACCACCTGTAATCTGACCTCCACATTCTAAAAGGTGACCTAGCAACGTTGCTTGACCTATCTTTTCAAATTCATCTTCAGTCCAGCCAAATTCATGCATGAGAGGTCCAACGAACAATGCAACATCTGCTACTCTTCCAGTGATTACGATATTGGCTCCATTATCAAGGGCCTCTTTTATAGATTCAGCTCCCAAATATACATTTGCAGATATTATAGCAGCATTTAATTCCCCAAGAGTATTAGAGCTTTTATACATAGGTGTATTCTTGTATCTATTTACACTTTCAGTGATATCATCTCCTGAAATCATAGCTATCTTAAGATTTGAAATTCCCATTTCCTTTGCTATTTTTGCTACAAGAGATACAGCTGCCTGAGGATTTGCAGCTCCCATATTTGTAACTATTTTCACACCATTTTCCTTTGCTTGTCTTAAGATACCTCTTATTCGTTCTTCAAGCATTGGAGTATAGCCCTTTGAAGGATCCTTTTGCTTTTGCTGTTGATTATTAGCAATAGTTCTTTCAGCTAAACACTCAAATACAATATAGTCAAGATTTCCCTTTTCTACAAGTTCGACTGCAGGCTCAAGTCTATCATATGAGCAACCTGCTCCGCAGCCGATTCTAATTTTTTTCATACAAAGCCTCCTTTTAAACATAGCCACAGCATACTAACCGCTGTGGCTATATCTAAATTATTTATTTTCGTTAAGTGCCCAAAATATGATTTTTTTCTTAAACTTCTCATAGGTACTCATAACTATTACAATAAAAATAGTTAAGAAAATCAAACCTGAAAGTACAGCTGCATAATCTGAATAGTCTGCATAATATTGTATAAAATACCCTAAACCAGAATTAGTTGCAAACATTTCAGCAACAGCAAGCAAAATAAAAGCTAAATTTAAAGACTGTCTACCACCGGCAAAGATTGAAGGTGCTGCAGCCGGCAACAATATATTGAACAATCTTTTAGCACCCTTAAATTCCAATACTTTAGCATTGTCTAGATACTTTTGATCTATTGTAACTATGCCATTAATCGTTCCATTTAAGAAAGGCCAGAAGCATCCAATAAATATAATAGCTACAGAAGACATATAAAATGTCGGCATAATTGCTATTAAATATGGTGTTAACATAGAAGATGGTATTGGATTCAAAGCAAAGATTATTGGTTGAAGATTCTTATTAACCTTTGGATGCATACCTATTATAGTTCCAAAAAATATCCCCAAAAAAGCTGCTCCAAAATAACCTGGTATTAATATCTTTAATGAACTCACTAAACTAGTCCACAACTTAGGTTGATATTCAGTAAATTTTAAGCTTATTGCTGATAAACTTGGAAAGAGGACCGGATCCAAACCACCTTTTATTTCAGTAGCAAACATATATAATAACAAAGAAGCTATTACTATAATAATTGTTCCAATACGACTCTTAATTAAAGCTATAATATTCAATATTTTCCTCTCCAATAATGCTTATTTTCCTTGAGCTGCAATCATCTTAGTATTATTTTTTTCAAATATATCCTTAAGGTTCTTATAGAAATCATCATTTGAAGTTTCTTCAAGTAATTCATTTAAAGCTTGTTCATAATATTTAACTATGAGATGCTTCTCGAATTCTATATTATCATTTTCAATGAACTTTAAGTCCAATAGTCTATCATAATTATAGATGATTCCATCAGTTAAAGGATCTGTTTGGAATATTTGTTCTGTTTCTAAAACTTGTGCTCTTGCATATTTTTCTTCTACACCTGTTGAATCCATTTGAACCTTAACAGCAAATTCAGGGTCTTCTTTAATAACTTTTTCTGCTTTTAAATATGCCTTTAAAAATCCCTTTGCTACTTCTTCATTTTCAGCTAACCAAGGATTATTAACAACTACTCTACAACCAACATGTGTAGGATCCCAGAAATCGGAACTATTAGCAATAACTTTTAATCCAGACTCCATAGCTTGAGGATAAGTAGAATTTGTACCAACAAATATATCAGCCTTTCCTGACTTTACAGCTTCCAGTGCTTCAGAAGGTTTTTTAAACTCCATAATTTCTACATCTTTTGTTAAGTCGTATCCTGCAGTTTGCATAGCAGCTCTCCATACAATATCAGGAGTATACATTCTAGGGGTAGCAACCTTCTTACCTACGAAGGATTCCAATCCTTTATAATCAAAATCTTTATTTGCATAAACTGGCATTCCACCATTTTCATGACCACCAATAATAGCAAAATCAGCACCTTGTGTTATGTGGATTAGAGGAGCTGAAGTCCCCCATGAAACTCCTACATCTACTTTTCCTGCTCTTAAAGCGGCTAGAGCATCAGTAGTATTAGTGAATTCAACGAATTCAAAGCTTAATCCTTCCTCAGCGTCGAAACCTTTTTCCTTGGCAACAAAACCAAGAACATTACCTAAACCAGGGTTATAAGCTATGCTAACTTTTTTAACTTCTTTTGCTTCAGGCTTAGTTGTATTTTCAGCAGGTGCTGCTTGTTCAGCAGGTTTTTGCTCAGTTGCAGCTGGAGTATTAGTTTCAGTTGCCTTATTACTACAACCTGTAAATACACCTAAAATAAGTGTTAAACTCAGAATAACTGTTATTAATTTATTTCTTTTACTCAATTAATATCTCTCCTTTTTGTTAATATCTTGGTCAATTATATCCTTTAGAGTTTTACGTAAAACTATTGTTTCAGGTTTTTCAAATAGATTAATAATATCATTTGTTTTATCTTTACTAAAATCATGCTGATAGACGATTCTGCCTGGTTTAGAACCAAAAACATAAATTTTAGTAGCTAATAATATTGCTTCGTCAACATCATGGGTTACAAAAATAATAGTCTTCCTATTCTCTTTGTCCTTTCTCCATAAATCAAGAACCATATTTTGCAAGTTGCTTCTTGTAACCTCATCTAAAGCGCCAAATGGCTCATCCATTAATAGGATTGGTGGGTCTAAGGCAAAAGAACGACAAATTGCACTGCGCTGTCGCATACCTCCCGAAAGCTCGCTTGGGTATTTATGAAAAGTAGATTTATCTAGTCCTACTTTCTCTAAATAATATAGGGTACGATCCTTAAGCTCTTTTTTACTCTCATCTTTAAATTTTTGCCTTAAAGAAAGCATGATATTTTTGCCAGTAGTTAACCATGGGAATAAACTATAATCCTGAAAAACAACTCCTCTATCAAGACTAGTGCCATTTATTTTATCACCTTTAACATAGATTGCCCCATCATCTGGTACAGATAAACCAGCTAATAATCTTAGAAGGGTACTTTTTCCACAACCAGATTGCCCCAATAAACATACAAAGTCTCCGGCTTCGATTTCCATATTAATATTTTCTAAAACAAGCTCCTGATCATATGAAAACATTAGCTTTTCAACTGTAATGTCGTGCATAATCAACCTCCTTTCTTTCATTAGATTTAAATATACTTTTTAATACTACTGGTTTTTAATATGCGTGTCCAATAAAAAATTATTATTCGATGGAGGTTCTGTATTAGAGTTTTCTATACAAGCAATATTAATAAGATACTTTGATTTCCTAATGATACACTGTGCATCTTGAGGTCTATAGTAGTTTTTAAATCTAGTAATATAAGATTGTTTTACATCGTTAAAGATTTAATACCAAAATAAAGATTATAGAAATTATAAATTTGATTATATAACTAGTATTTAGAAAATAGATTTCGGTTTATAGACACGATTGTATATCTAGAATGTTGATATGGCCAATATGAGAAGAGTTACCAGGAAAGATGTGGCAAATGAAGCGAATGCTATTGAAACTATTGTTTTTATGTAATGAATTGTACAAAAATAATCCTATAGAAAATAGACTTTTTTAATTATCTATACTATAGGATCAATTTTATAAACTTAACAGTTCTATATTATAACTTATTCAAATACTCATTAGCAGCCAATGCACATTTTGCACCCTCAGAAGCTGCAACAATGATTTGCTTATATGGTGTATCTGTAACATCTCCTGCTGCATAGATTCCTTCAATGCTAGTTCTTCCTACTTTATCTACGATTATTTCGCCCTGTTCATTTAATTCTAACAAATCTTTAAAAGGAGCGCTATTTGGCGTATATCCAATTTCTATGAATATACCACTAGCTTCAATAGAGTATTCTTCATTATTGTTCTTGTCCAATACCTTTACTCCACCGAAAAACTTATCTCCATAAATTTCTTTAATTTCAGTATTTAAGTGTATTTCTACGTTTTCAATTTTTTCTAATTGATCTACAAGAATTTTATCTGCCCTGAACTGACTACGATGGATTAAAGTTACCTTACTTGCTATCTTTGATAAGTCTATTGTTGCTTCAACAGCTGTGTTTCCACCACCTGCAACTATAACTTCCTCATCGGCAAAGAAAGGTCCATCACATATCGCACAGTAGCAGACTCCTTTTGTAGTAAATTCAGCTTCTCCAGGAACACCAAGTTTTCTTGGTTTACTTCCAGTTGTTATTATCACTGTTTTTGATTTGTATGAGGAGCCATCAGAAAGGACTACTTCCTTTATTTTATCTTCATTTACTCTTATAGATTCTACAGTTTGAAATTCATCTATTGGTACTTCTAATTCTTGGACGTGTTCTTTAAACTTTTGTCCCAACTCAAAACCAGTCAAAGATTTATATCCTAGGTAATTTTCTACAGAGGATGTATCTACTACAGCTCCCCCCAAGTCCTTTGAGATGATACCAACATTGGCACCTTTTCTTTTTGAATAAAGAGCTGCATTAAGTCCTGCAGGTCCTCCACCAACGACTAGAACATCATAGATTGTATCTTTATTTAGACTCATATTGTACCTCCTAATATAAATATTAAAAAATCATTAATAATTATTAGTTTAAACTTACATTTTTATTGATACCCTATATTTCAAATTCTACCCAACATTCATATCCTATTTTAAGAAGACACCCTTAATATTAAGGTCTAATAATGTCATTTTAAAAGGGTTAACCATTTACTAATTTAA
>CAZAJU010000018.1:0-8167 GCA_964485455.1 uncultured Tissierella sp. | reverse complement strand
AAATGATAGAGAAGCTACATAAGAAAAATAAAATATTTTACGGTTGGGTAATAGTGGCTGCAGCTTTTATTATAATGGCTACTGGGTGGGCAAGCGTTTTCAACTGCTCTAGTTTATTCATTAAGCCAATTAGTGATGATTTAGGATTTTCGCGCTCTGAGATTGGTGCTACTATGACAATAAGGGCTGCTTTTCAAATGATAATATCATTTTTTGCAGGAACAATATTTAGCAAATTCGATATAAAAAAATTGCTAAGACTCGCATCTATCGTTTTAGTTATTTCCGTATTTTCCTATTCACTGGCAAATTCTTTATGGATGTTGTATATATTATCTGCTATTTCAAGTATTGCCGTAATGTTGATTACTGTAATACCACTTTCCTTGATATTAAATAACTGGTTCGTAAAAGATCGAGGACTAGCTATTGGGATTGCATTTATGGGTAGTGGGGTTGGGGGTATGATACTTAGTTCATTGGTTGGCAACTGGATTAACTCTTATGGTTGGAGAGTTTCATATCAGATATTGGCGTTAATAATCTTATTTGCAGTTATTCCATGTACATTTTATCTAATTCGAATACATCCCAAAGAAATGGGTCTTATGCCACATGGTTCATCAAGTGGAAAAGAAACCGTTTTTGAAGAAGAAGGAATGATGTTTAGAGATGCTATTAAAACATTAAAGTTTTGGGCATTAAATATTACATCAATACTAATAATGATAGGAGTAAATGGGCTGATGATGAATGTAGCCCCATATTTAACTGATATCGGGTATTCAATACCTTTTAGTGCAAATATTGTTGCATTGATTATGGGCTCATTAGCTATAGGAAAGTTGGTATTGGGCAAACTATTTGACAAGTTAGGAGTAAAAAGAGCTTTAACTATATCATGTACTTCAACATTAATAGGGCTAGTTGGCTTATTGTACGCGAAATACTATATAGCTCTTGGAATAGTTATTATATTTTCTGGAATTGGATGCGCATATGGTACAATCGCGAACACTGTAATAACTGTGGATATATATGGTAAGAAAGATTACAGCTCAATATATGGATTTCTATCTGCAATTTCAGCTTTTGGTAGTGTAGTAGGTCCTGTTTTTTCAGGATACTTATATGATATTAGCGGTAGTTATATAAGTGGTTTTAAAATATCCGTAGTTTTTTGTGCTATTGGTATTGTTATATATCAATTTATTTTATCTAACCCAATTAAGATAATACAGGGATTAGAAAATAATTAATTCTTCTTGGAGTATATCTAAAATGCTATTGATAAATCTTATAACCGTGTAGCTGAATTTTAATAGTTGTGATAATTTAAGAATTCAAAGTGTTATGGATGCTTAAAATCTGGTATAATTAAACTAAAGAGGGTTGCTTAGCCTTTTATGATAGAGATAAGGAGTGAGATATATGTTAAATAAAGCTATAGAATTGGCAGCCCGTGCCCATGACGGATTGGATGATAAGTGTGGTGAACCATATATACTCCATCCATTGAGAGTAATGCTATCATGCAAGGATGAGCTTAGTAGGATATGTGCTGTGCTTCATGATGTTGTTGAGGATACTGAGTTTACATTTGAGGACCTCAGTAATGAGGGATTTTCAGATGAAATTTTAGAAATATTGGACTGTCTAACTAAAAGAAGTGGAGAAAAGTATGAGGATTATATATCCAGAGTATTGACTAATGAAGTTGCTATGCATATTAAGCTGGCAGATCTAAATGACAATATGGATCCTAATCGAATCACATGCTATGACAACGACTATGAAGCTAGATATGAAAGATATAAAGCAGCTAAAAGAAGGATATTGGATAATCTATATGTTTAGGTCCATAGGAATAATATTTGAAATATTTATATTAAGAATAATAATATGAAAAGCTTGAAATTATACATAATTTCAAGCTTTTTAAATGATTTTAAATTAGGATATTATCAAATTACCGGATTGGTCTAAAAATTTAAGTATAAAGAACTTAGTAGGCCTTCCCTTATTTGCATCTATCTTTTCATATATTGACTCTGAATATCCAGCGGCCTCAATGTTATTAAGAATCCTGTTGGCACCCTTGATAGTAATAGACAAACACTTAGAGATTTCTAAGGATGAAAATTTGTTTGAAGCAACGATTTTAGCATAGGATGCTATTTTCTGTAGGTTAATATTATTAATGCCTATATTATTAGCTATACTCAATATCCTTGGGTCAACCTGTGAATTAACTTCGAGTATATAGGATTTATTAAGAGGACCTATAACATTATAATTGTCATCTACATAGAAACTGCAGCTACCTTCAACACTTAGGGATTGTTTATGAGCAAATGTGGCATTTAATGATGCCTTGTATAATTCTAAATTAGATCCCCAACCTATTTTTACTTCTGAATTCATTTTGGCTTCTAAATAATTTAATAAATAACATCCACTTATATTATTAGTAAGTGATAGAAAATCTTTATAGGAAATACATATCTCAAAGCTTGTATCGTTCTTGATTAGTTTATAAACTAATTGATTTTTATCTAGAAATTCCATAATGTTTTTTTCTAGTTTTAAAAAGTCATTATTTTCATTGTTGTTTTGGTCCATTAAAGAAACCTTAGCTATAGCTGTTTTATGGTCTCTAAGGATTGATAAACTTATTTCATTAATAGCCTTATCAAAAAGGCTTCTGGCATATTCATAAGAAGGGTGTATAAAATAATTTTTTATTCCTCTTTTGTTTAGTTCAGAAACAATTGAACCTACAACCGTTATAGATAAATCGATTTTACCTTCATTCCAAAGATTAATGTGATTGTTTAATATAATATTTTCTGCGTGTTCTGAAGTGGAATATAGAATTGGTAGAAAATATGGCTTTGATTCTCCCGTAAACAGATTTACAATATCATTATCAGGACTTGGAAAGGAAGCTAAATCTATATAAATTCTTGAAAAGTCTAAATTTGGATTGTCAATCAATAACTTGAGCATTGTTTTATAAAACATCTGCTCAACATCATCTAAAACATATATGGGTTTTTTAATATCCTTAACATTTTTTTCTATAGAAGCGTTGACTAGGGAACCGCTTACAATAAAAGCATCCATGATATCTTCGTTATCCATATAGAGATCTGCAACTTCAGTGAAATTTTGATATATTAAATATTTAATTTCACAGATGTCTTTAATCTCTTCTTCAATTGTCAATAAATAATTCAAATGGGCCTCAGATGCTATTACACCAAATTTTAACTTCATTTATTACCCCCCCAAAAAAAGTTGCTTAATTTAAGATTATTATAACATGAATAATGAATAATTGTAGGATTTCTACAGAAAGTTTCAAAAAAATGTTGACTTTATAAGAAGGAGGTCTATAATTAAATCAAAGAGGTGTTCTTAAAAGGTCATTAATTATATTTTAAAATTAATGTAAACGATTTCTTGCACCCCGAAAAAGTCTTAAATCTAAATTCTAGGAGGAATAATTATGACAGGTATAATCGCAAAAAAAGAGATTGACTCAAAAAGTTCATCATTTATTGATTTAGCTAAGAAAATATGGGAGAATCCTGAAATAGCATATAAAGAATATAATGCATCAAAATGGACTGCAGAGTTTTTAAAATCTGAAGGATTTGAGATTGAAACTAACTATACTGGTCTTCCTACAGCTATAAAGGCTACCTGGGGAAGTGGAAAGCCTGTAATTGGATTTTTAGGAGAGTATGATGCCCTACCAGGTATGAGTCAAAAGGTATCTACTGCAAAAGAGCCTGTAGTAGAAGGAAACCCTGGTCAAGCATGTGGTCACAATCTACTTGGAGTAGCACATGTTGGTGCAGTTGTTGGTATGAAAAAGGAAATGGAAGAAAAGGGTCTTAAGGGAACCATTGTATACTATGGCTGTCCTGCTGAAGAAGCTCTTACAGGAAAGGTATTTATGGCACGTGGAGGAGCATTTAGAGATCTTGATATAGTCATGGCTTGGCATCCTGGAACTAGAAATGAAGTATCAATAGGAAAATTGACAGCTATGAACTCTGCCAAGTTCCACTTTAAAGGAAAAACTGCACATGCTGGTGGAGATCCACATAATGGTAGAAGTGCTTTAGATTCAGTTGAATTGATGAATATAGGAGCCAACTATTTACGTGAGCACGTTACTGATGATGTGCGAATCCATTATGTTATTACAAATGGTGGTCAAGCTCCAAACATTGTTCCAGATAAAGCTAGTGTATGGTATTATGTAAGAGCGTTAAGTAGAGATGTAGTAGTTGAAACTTATGATCGACTAATCAATGTAGCTAAGGGTGCTGCATTGATGAATGGAACAGAGGTAGAGGTAGAATTTTTGGGAGGTTGCTACAATACTCTACAAAATCATGTTCTTGTAAACCTAATCCACGAAACAATGAATGAAGTAGAATTGCCAGTTTATACTGATGAAGAGCTTAAGTTTGCAGAGGAGCTAAATAAGACAAGTGCTAATTATAGTGCTTTAAGAGCATCAGGCAAGGTTCCGGAAGGAATGCATATGCATACAGAAGTAGACCCTATTACTAACACTAATAGTTATGGTTCGGTTGATGTAGGCGATGTAATGCATATAGTACCAGGGGTGTTTTTTACTACAGCAACGCAGAACCTAGGAGCAGCAGGTCATAGCTGGCACAATACGGTATGCGCGGGAAGCTCACTAGGAATGAAGGGAATGCTTTATGGAGCCAAGGTAATGGCAGTAGCAGGTATTAAAGCCCTTGAAGATCAAACTATAATTGAAAAAGCAAAAGTTGAATTTGATAAGGTTATGAATGGGAGAGTATATGAAAATCCAATCCCTGATGAAGTACCTATACCTAAATAAAGAGTAGTTATATCCGCCACATTGTTGCAGTGGTATTTGAGATTACTGCAAGAAGTTTCACCAATACTTAAAGCATTTAGAAGTGAAGAATAATTATTAAGAAATAAAGACCTTCTATTATTGATTAATATAGAAGGTCTTTAAAAATAGATATTTAAAATATTAATGATTAAAGCATTCAAGGATTTATAGAAATTTAAGATATAGGAGGAATAATTATGACAGGAATAATTGCAAAAAAAGAAATTGACTTAAAAAGTACAAAGCTTACGGATTTAGCCAAGAAAATATGGGAGAATCCTGAAATAGCATATAAAGAATATAATGCATCAAAATGGACTGCAGAGTTTTTAAAATCTGAAGGATTTGAGATTGAAACTAACTATACTGGTCTTCCTACAGCTATAAAGGCTACCTGGGGAAGTGGAAAGCCTGTAATTGGATTTTTAGGAGAGTATGATGCCCTACCAGGTATGAGTCAAAAGGTATCTACTGCAAAAGAGCCTGTAGTAGAAGGAAACCCTGGTCAAGCATGTGGTCACAATCTACTTGGAGTAGCACATGTTGGTGCAGTTGTTGGTATGAAAAAGGAAATGGAAGAAAAGGGTCTTAAGGGAACCATTGTATACTATGGCTGTCCTGCTGAAGAAGCTCTTACAGGAAAGGTATTTATGGCACGTGGAGGAGCATTTAGAGATCTTGATATAGTCATGGCTTGGCATCCTGGAACTAGAAATGAAGTATCAATAGGAAAATTGACAGCTATGAACTCTGCCAAGTTCCACTTTAAAGGAAAAACTGCACATGCTGGTGGAGATCCACATAATGGTAGAAGTGCTTTAGATTCAGTTGAATTGATGAATATAGGAGCCAACTATTTACGTGAGCACGTTACTGATGATGTGCGAATCCATTATGTTATTACAAATGGTGGTCAAGCTCCAAACATTGTTCCAGATAAAGCTAGTGTATGGTATTATGTAAGAGCGTTAAGTAGAGATGTAGTAGTTGAAACTTATGATCGACTAATCAATGTAGCTAAGGGTGCTGCATTGATGAATGGAACAGAGGTAGAGGTAGAATTTTTGGGAGGTTGCTACAATACTCTACAAAATAATGTTCTTGTAAACCTAATCCACGAAACAATGAGTGAGTTGGAATTGCCTCTTTATACTGATGAAGAGCTAAAACTTGCAGAGGAGCTAAATAAGACAAGTGCTAATTACAGTGCTTTAAGAGCATCAAGCATGGTTCCGGAAGGAATGCATATGCATACAGAAGTAGGTCCGATTGTTAATGACAATCTTTATGCTTCAACGGATGTAGGTGATGTGATGCATATAACACCTGGGGTATTTTTTATGACAGCAACTTACGATATTGGAGCTGCAGGTCATAGCTGGCATAGTACTGTAAGTTCAGGAAGCTCCCTAGGCATGAAGGGGATGCTATTTGGCTCAAAGATAATGGCAGTAGCAGGTATAAAAGCACTTGAGGACAAAAGTATCATAGAAAAGGCAAAGGCCGAATTTGAAAAGGTAATGAATGGCAAGGTATATGAAAATCCAATTCCGGATGAAATAGCTATACCAAAATAAGGAAATTATATATCCCTACCTTGTTGCAGTGGTGTTTGAGATTACTGCAAGCAGTTTCACTAATACTATAAACATTTAGAAACGAAGAATAGTTATTAAGAGATAAAGACCTTCTATTATTGATTAATATAGAAGGTCTTTTGGAATAGTTATAGATTTAATTAACAAAAGTGGATTTTGGGAGTGATGAAATGATAAAAAAATTATATCATGGTAGGATATTTTATGGGTGGTTCATTGTAGCTGCTGCATTTATTATTATGGCTAACTCAATGGGGATTGTTTTTAACACAGCTAGTCTTTTTTTGAAACCTATTAGCGATGAACTAGGTTTTTCACGTTCAGCTATTAGTGCAACATTGACTGTACGATATATAACTCAAATGGTAGTATCCTTATTTTCAGGAAGGATTTTTTCTACGTATAAAATTAGCAGTGTGATGAAATTATGTACAATCATTCTAGCTATATCTTTCTTTTCATATTCTTTGGTGAGTTCATTAGCTCTATTTTATATTATCACTGCAATAGTTAGTTTCTCATTCACATTAATAAGCATTTTACCTCTCTCTTTGATTCTGAATAATTGGTTCAAAGAGCGTATTGGAACTGTAATGGGAATTGCATTTATGGGTAGTGGAATAGGTGGAATGGTTTTTAATTCTCTTGCAGGAAAATGGATTTTAGAGTATGGATGGAGGAATACTTATCAGATTTTGGCATTGATAATTTTTTTTACTGTTGCTCCATGTGTTTTTTTAGTAATAAGAATTTATCCAAAAGATATTGGATTAAAACCTTTAGGGGAATCATTGCAATCTAATATAGATTCAGTGATTCAAAATGATGGATTTATGCTTAAAGATGTTATAAAAACATTAAAGTTTTGGGCTATAATAGTATGTTTAATACTGGTATCAATGAGTTTAAACACATTAATGATGACTATATCCCCACATTTAACAGATATAGGATATACCATTACATATAGTGCAAATATAGTAGCAATATGTATGGGTTCAATTGCTGTAGGAAAGCTTATTGTAGGTTACCTGTATGATAAATTAGGCATTAAAATTGCTACTATTATCTCCTGTTTTTCAACCTTATTAGGTCTAATTGGTCTAATTAAGTTTAATAACAATATTTATTTGTTAATACTTATTATTGGTTCAGGAATCGGAGGCGCTTATGGTACTGTAGGTCCACCAGTCATGACTCAAAGCTTATATGGAAGAAGAGACTATAGTTCAATCTATGGTATCACTTTTGCTGCTAATGCAATTGGAGGAGCATTAGGACCTTTTTTAAGCGGTGTTATATATGATTTAACAGGAAACTATATTTTGGGTTTTAAATTAATGCTTTTATTTACTTTGATATCTTTAATTATTTATTGGTTAGTATTACCAAAAGAAAAAGATATGAATATTAATAATAAAAATAATTCCTGAGTTATATAGGTTAATACTAATTAATAAGGCATCCAAAATTACATGGATGCCTTAATTTTGATAAAACGATGCATAGAGTCCCCTACCTAATTAAGTGGCGGGTACCTATTAGATTGATAGGCGGTGTGTCAAAATCGCCTGCCTTGTTGCAGCCATGGGTAGAAATTATTTGCAATTTCCTCGAAGCTTAAATTAGAATTAAAGAGTAAACTAATTTTAAAGAT
>CAZAJU010000017.1:0-27463 GCA_964485455.1 uncultured Tissierella sp. | reverse complement strand
ATTTCCTATGACCTGGGATTCTTCCAATCCATCCATATCTCCACAGGCAGTGTTATAAAGTATTGTGATTCCCTGATTATCTATGATATGTACACCAATCCCTAAGTGATCAAAGGCTACTTTTATAGAATCATAATCCCATAGTGCTTCAAAGTTTATCATAGTATCACCTTTCTTAATATTAAAAATGATGTGATTAAAAAGTATTATTAGTTAAGGATATCATTATTAGATTATTTTATCAACTCTTACCAGATCCTAGCAATGGAAGCTTTATTAACATTTGCATATATAAAATCTCCAACTTCAATTGCTTATATAATTTGATTAAGGGTATAAATATATGTGTACTCAGTAAAAATTATTTTGAGGTGATTAAATGGAGTTAAAATTATATTATATGGATAGATGTCCATTTTGTAAGAAGGTTATAAATTATATAGAAAAGAATAACCTATCTGTTGAAATGGCAGATATACACAAGGATCCTAAGAATCAAGCAGACCTTATTAAAATAGGAGGACTTGATCAAGTCCCTATGCTATTAATAGATGGAAAGCCTCTATATGAATCCTCTGATATTATAGAGTGGTTAAAGAATAATCAATAAAATAAAGGCATGTTTCCATATAGGGAGACATGCCTTTAATTAAAAAAGGGGTGATTTAATGAATATATTTGTAGATGCTGATGGTTGTCCAGTTGTGCATATCGCCATAGAAGTTGCAAAGGAAAAAAGCATCCATATTGTTGTAGTAAAAAACTATGCAGTCCAAATTGAGGATGACTATGCAGAGATAATAACCGTTGATATTTCAAGAGATAGTGCCGATTATTATATAGCAAATAGGATAAATAAAGGTGATATACTCGTTTCCCAGGATCATGGACTTGCTGCTATGTGCCTTGCCCGAGGTGCTTTATGCATCAATCAAAATGGATTTATCATAACTAATGATAATATAGATGGAATGCTAAACAGGAGGCATATGAACCAAAAATTGAGAAGGGAAGAGAAAGTATATACTAAATTCAAAAAAAGAAATCCTAAAGCAGATAAGGATTTCGAAAAGACGCTTAGAAATATTATTGAAGATATACTAACAAATTAGAATGTTTGGTTGATCCAGACGATATTACCCCTACAAATTGTATATTTTATCTTTCCATATAGGGTAGTACCAATAAATGGTGAATTTGCGGATTTGGATTTAAAATTATCAACAACATATGATTCGTTTTCATCAAATATTACTAGGTCAGCAGGTGAATTTTCTTTTAATGTACCAGCCTTTAAATTGTATAATTTAGCTGGATTTGTGCTCATCTTCTCTAGAAGTTTCATCATAGAAATATGACCTTCTTTAACCAAATTGGTAATACCTAAAGCTAGTGATGTCTCAAGTCCTATAATTCCACTTGGGGCCTTTGAAAACTCTAGGTTCTTTTCTTCACTACTATGAGGTGCATGGTCTGTTGCAATAATCTCTATGGTATCATCCTTTAGCCCTTGAATAATCTTTTGCCTATCATTTTCGCTCCTTAGAGGAGGATTCATCTTTGCCAGTGTTCCATGCTCCAGTACAGCTTCTTCTGTTAATGAAAAATGATGTGGGGTAACCTCAGCATAAACACTTGCTCCAAGGCCTTTAATAAGCCTTACCATTTCTACCGCAACTCCCGAGCTGATATGTTGTATATCTACAGTTGCTCCAGTATATAGGGCCAAAATAGAGTCTCTTGCCACCATCAAGTCCTCTGATATATTTGGAGCCCCTTTCATTCTTAACTTTTCAGAAACAAGGCCTTCGTTTATTCCCAGAGTTTTTATGAAGTTTGGATTCTCTTCATGGAAGCTGAGGGGTACATTTAATTTCTTAGCTATTTTCATTGCTTCCCAAATTAAGGTCTCATTCGAAATTGGAAGTCCATCATCGGTAAAGCCTACAGCTCCTAAGCTATGAAGTCTTTCCATATCCACTAGCTCTTCTCCTTTAAAGCCCTTGGTAATTGCGGCTACTGTATGGACATTTATTGGGGATTGGTTCATCTTTTGAATAACCAGGTTTAGGGTTTCCTCGTTGTCGATAATCGGCTTTGTATTTGCCATAGCCACTACAGTTGTAAATCCTCCAGCTGCAGCTGCTCTGGAACCTGAAAGAATATCCTCTTTATGGGTTTGACCAGGTTCCCTAAAATGAACATGAATATCCACTAGACCAGGAGCTACAACATATCCATTAGCATCTATAATATCCTGACCACTATCTTCAATATGCCCTAATTTTTTAATTCTTCCATCCTCAATTAAAATATCTATTACTTCATCTAAGCCCGTACTTGGATCCATTACCCTTCCGTTTTTAATTATCATAATAAGCCTCCTCGTGTTACAACAAATATACTATGAAGGTATTACTCTCCTATGGGTTTTTCAAATGGTTTGCTGATATCATAGTGACCCATTAAGGAATCTCCGACTTCGTTATCTATTAAAAACTGAACTCTGTCTACATTTTCTAGATTGGTTAGACTTGCAACTATCTGGTTTATTGTAAAGGTTTCCTGTAAGGAACCGCCATTCATTCCTTCTCTGGCAAAGTTTACGAACGCTGTGCCATCTTTTACCTCTACTCCAAGTAGATTTGCTGATTGAGGTATAACACTTCGAACTCCTTCTGATTTTGGACCTGCAAGTAGTTCCTTAACTATTGCTTCTTCTAAAGTTGATGTGCCTATTTCGATGGTTATATTTTCCGGTACTAGTTTTTCTAATGATTCATTTCCAGTTTGAACATATTCTTCATTTGCAAAATACAGTACAACCTCTGCAGTTTCTTTTGTAGGTGCAGGTTCTTCTACAGGTGTTTCAACAGGATTCTCCGTTTCTGGACTTTCAGCTGGAGGTGGGGTCTCTTTTTTACATGCTACAATACTTATGGATAAAATCAATATTATCAATAGGACTATTTTTCTTTTCATACAGCATCTCCTTTCATAAAATTATTATACGATAAATCAGGAAATAGAACAAGTAGACACCATCTTGACCCTATTTTACCAATGTTTAAAAAATATATACAAGGGTATAATAAGCTTACTAAAAGTAAGTAGGTGATTGAATGTCAAACTATCATGAAAGACCAAATATATTTGTAACAGATGTTGTTTTGAGAGTACAGGATTTGAATAAGTCCACGGAATTTTATAAGAATATTATGGGATTTAGCATTCTAAAGGAAGAGGATTCAAAGGTTATTTTCACAGTAGATGGTAAAAATCCCATTGTAACTATCACAAGACCTAAAGATATAGGTCCTAAGATTCCAAGGAGAACCGGATTGTACCATATTGCAGTTCTCTTACCAAACAGGTTTGAATTAGGGCTTTTCTTAAAGAACATCAGGGATAAGGGATATCCTATTGTTGGAGGGGCTCATCATGGAGTAAGTGAGGCGATTTATTTAGAAGACCCCGATGAAAATGGAATAGAGGTATATTCTGATACAGAAGAAAGTACATGGGATAGACATGATTATTCAGTAAATATGGTTACTGAGAAACTTGATTATAATGAATTATTAGATAACACAAGGGGTCAGATTTGGAAAGGAGCCCCTAAAGGTACTATTATTGGTCATATACATCTTCATGTAAGAGACTTAGACGAATCCTTTAAGTTCTATAATACTATGGGTTTCGAGCTAACTCAGGCTAGCAGACATAGTGCATATTTCATTTCTACAGGTAGGTATCACCACCATATAGGCATGAATATTTGGAATGGTAGGGGATCGGCTCCCCTTCCTGAGAATGCTGCAGGGATGGAATATTATGCTCTTAGATTTCCGAATGAAGAAGTTAGATGTGAGAAAATAAGACTTTTAAAAGATGCAGGCTATGAGGTTGTTGAAACGGGAGAAGGTACTTTTGTTAAGGATCCATCATCAAATTCAATAAAACTTACAATTTAATTAAATAAAGTTTAAAATTATTCGAAAATTTAAACATATGCTATTGACAATTTTTAAAACTGGTTGTAAAATTTATGAAAAGCTTTGAATAGGACGAGTAAATTCATCATGGTCAAAAGAGAGAGAAGTTCACCGGCTGAGAGACTTCTTAGATACAATGAGTTGAAAACCACCTATGAGCTCATTCCTGAAACGAGTAAGGAAATGCGTACGACCAGCGTTAAGGTTATGTTTTTATATTTAGGTGGAAACGAGACTGTACACTCGTCCTTTTTGGGACGGGTGTTTTTATTTATACAGATGAGTCCTGAACATATTGTTCAGGATTTTAAATTTTCATAGGACTTGAAAGAGGGGATATAATGGAAGATATTTTAGTGGCAAAATTTGGAGGAAGCTCTTTATCGGAGAGTCAACAATTTATTAAGGTAAAAAATATTATCGAGAGTGATAAGAGGAGAAGATATATTGTACCTTCAGCACCAGGTAAGCGATTTGGAAAAGATCATAAGATAACGGATCTTTTACTTATGTGCCATCAGCTTGCTTCTCATGGCTTGAACTTTGATGAGGTGTTTTCCATTATCCAAGAGAGATACTTAGGGATTTGTAATGACCTTGAACTAGATATAAATATTGAAGAATCTCTTAAAGAAGTAAAGAATAAAATCAGAGATGGAGCATCAAAGGATTATGCAGCTAGTAGGGGAGAGTATCTAAACGGCCTTATACTTTCCAATTTCTTAGATTTCGAATTTATAGATGCAGCTGATGTAATCGTATTTGATGAAAAAGGTCAGTACAACGCAGACCTAACGGAAATGAAGGTTAAGGAAAGATTGGCCACTATAGAATATGGTGTTATTCCTGGATTCTATGGGGCTAATGAAGAGGGAGAGATAATTACATTTTCTCGTGGAGGCTCTGACGTTACAGGTGCAATAATTGCCAATGGAGTCAAGGCAAGCTTATATGAAAATTGGACTGACGTTTCGGGATTTCTAATGGCTGACCCTAATATTGTTAAAGATGCAGCTCCGATGGATGTTGTAACATACAGAGAATTAAGGGAATTGTCTTATATGGGAGCGCCTGTTCTTCATGAAGAAGCCATATTTCCTGTAAGAAAGTATGGAATTCCAATAAACATCAGAAACACCAACCAACCAAATGACAAAGGAACTATGATAGTTGCTGATTCAGCTCCTTCAACGGACAAGGCTATTACAGGGATTTCAGGTAAGAAAAACTTTACGGTAATTTCATTGGAAAAAACTTTAATGACCTCTGAGAAGGACTTTTTTAGAAAGCTAGTATCAGTCTTCGAAACCAATGATATATCCATAGAGCATATGCCATCCAGCATAGACTCCATATCCGTTATAGTAAATAGTTCACAAGTAGACTCCAAGCTTAAGAAGGTAATGGAGGAAATAAGAATCTATTGCAAGCCGGATAATATTACAACATATCCTAACATGGCACTTATAGCAGTTGTAGGAAGAGGAATGATTAGGACTAAAGGCGTATCAGCAAAGATATTTACAGCTTTAGCTAATTCTGGTGTTAATATTAGAATGATCACACAGGGTTCAAGCGAGTTAAATGTCATAGTTGGGATTGAGAATGAAGATTTTAATAAGGCTGTAGAAGCAATATATAATGCATTCAACTAAATATTTTCAAAACATAGACATATATTTAAAGATATAAATATTTAACTAAACAAAAGGGAGGAATTATAGATGAAAAAATTTAATGTAGCAGTAGCAGGTGCAACAGGACTAGTTGGTAGTACAATATTAAAGGTTTTAGAGGAAAGAGAGTTTCCAATTGAAAATATTTACTTTCTATCATCAAAAAAATCAGCAGGCAGTAAAATCACTTTTAAAGGAGTCGAATATACTGTAGAGGAACTTACTGAGAACTCCTTTGATAAGAATATAGATATAGCTTTATTTGCAGCAGGTGGCTCTGTAAGTGAAAAATATGCTCCTATAGCTGTGGAAAAGGGAGTTAAGGTAATAGATAACAGCTCTATTTTCAGAATGAATAAGGAAGTACCTCTAGTAGTTCCTGAAATAAATCCTGAGGACATTCAGTGGAGCAAAGGATTGATTTCAAATCCAAACTGCTCAACTATTCAATCAGTAGTACCTTTGAAGCCACTTCATGATAAGTTTAAAATAAAGAGAGTAGTATATTCAACATACCAATCAGTATCAGGTTCAGGACTTAATGGACTTAAGGATTTAGAAGAAGGAAAGGTAGCTTTCTATCCACATCAAATTCAGTTTAATGCTCTTCCACATATAGATTCATTCCTAGATAATGGATATACAAAGGAAGAAATAAAAATGGTTGAAGAAACTAAGAAGATTCTTCATGATGATAGCATTAGGGTAACTGCAACTACTGTAAGAGTACCAGTAAAATTTGCTCACAGTGTATCTATTAACGTAGAATTTGAGAAGCCATTTGAAATGGAAGATGTATTTAAGGCTCTAGAAGAATTCCCTGGATTAATTGTTCAGGATAATGTTAATAGCAATGTTTATCCAATGGCTATTAATGCTGAAGGCAAGGATGAGGTTTTCGTTGGAAGAATTAGAAGGGACTTCAGTGTGGAAAATGGATTAAACCTTTGGGTTGTAGCTGATAACATTAGAAAAGGTGCAGCTACTAATGCAGTTCAAATAGCTGAGCTAGTGGCAAAATCCCTTTAATTATTTGAGTGATAATTGATCTGTTACGGCTGTTAGTCGGTGAATTATCTAAAATAATTAAGAGAATACTAAAGGGGTGAGATATCACCCCTATGTATTATTCTAGATATAGGAGTTGAATTGAATGGTAAATATCGGCTTATTAGGCCTTGGGACAGTAGGCTCCGGTGTAGTAGAAATACTGGATAAAAGAAGAAAAGAGTTAAAAGGCCTAACGGGTCAAGAAATAAGAATAAAGAAGGTTCTTGTAAAGGATTTATCTAAGAAAAGAGATCTTGGATCAGATATAAAGCTAGTCCAAAGCTATGATGAAATTCTTAATGATGAGGAAATTGATATAATAATAGAAGTTACAGGGGATGTAGAAAAGAGTTATAAATATATTAGTGAGGGTTTAAATGCTGGTAAACATATAGTTACAGCAAATAAGGCCGTGGTGTCTAAATATTTTGAGGAGTTTTCTGCCCTAGCTAAGGAAAAGGATAGAGCTTTTTTATATGAAGCAAGCGTAGGTGGAGGAATCCCCGTACTTAAGCCACTTAAGGAGCAACTGCTCTTAAATAAGGTATCTGAGGTTCAGGGAATTCTAAATGGAACATGTAATTATATTCTATCGAGAATGATGAATGAAGGAAAGAACTACCACGACATATTAAAAAGTGCCCAAGAGATGGGTTATGCTGAAGCAGACCCTTCAGCAGATGTAGATGGCTTTGATACTATGAGAAAGCTAAGAATATTGTCTACTTTATCATTACAAGGGAAAATCGATGAAGATGATATATTTATGGATGGAATTAGCTCTATTTCAACCTTTGATGTTGAAATTATAAGGAATATGAATTCTACTGTAAAGCTTATAGGAGAGGCTAAAGCTCATAAGGATGGATTTACTGCAATAGTTCAGCCTACAATAGTTCCTAAGGATAACTATTTTGCTAATGTAAACCTTGCCTACAATTCAGTGGCATTTAAAGGCTCAGAAGTAGGTGAGCTAAAGTTTTATGGACCTGGTGCAGGAAAGCTTCCTACAGGAAATGCAGTACTAAGTGATGTACTTGATATTGTTACAGGAACTTATAAGAAGAATAATCCTTTAGGCTCAGCTGAATTAAAAAATTATAATGATGAAATTAAAGGAAGGTTCTATCTAAGGGTTTCTGATGCAGATGAGGAAGTTGTAAGAGCCTTAAGAAGAATATCAGAGGAAATGCCATCATCAAGAGGTCAAGCAGCTATTATCACTAAGGAAATAGGACTTACGGAGATTATGGAGATATTGGGTTCCTTGAACATTGAAAAGGGAAAATATTTCCTTGCAAGAATTTTAGATTAGAGGGATATTAGATATGAGATATATAAGCACAAGAGATAAAAGGGTTTCACTGACCTCCAGCGAAGCAATAATACAGGGAATTTCAAAGGATGGGGGCCTTTTTGTACCTGAAAGTATTCCTGTAATTGATTTAGAAAGCTTAAAAAAACTGGACTATAAAGGTCTGGCTTATGAGATTATGAAAGGTTTTCTTACAGACTTTAGCGAAGAAGACCTTAAGAATTGTATAGATAATGCATATAATGAGAAGTTTGAAACACCTGAAATTGCTCCTGTAACTGAAGCGGGGGGCAAGTATTATCTTGAACTATATCATGGACCTACAATTGCTTTTAAGGATATGGCTCTTAGCATTTTACCACACCTTTTAAGCACTGCTATGAAGATTAAGGATATAAAGGAGGAAGTAGTAATACTGACTGCGACCTCTGGAGATACAGGAAAGGCAGCATTAGAGGGATTTGCCAACGTAGATAGAATTAAGATAGCGGTATTTTTCCCTGAAAATGGGGTAAGTGAGATTCAAAAGCTTCAAATGAAGACCCAAGAAGGGGATAATACCTTTGTAGTTGGAATAAACGGAAATTTCGACGATGCACAAAACGGTGTAAAGAAACTATTTAATGATATTGACTTTGTAAATAGCTTGAATAAAGAGGGTTTCATTTTATCATCAGCCAACTCCATCAATATAGGGAGGTTAGTTCCACAGATAGTATATTACTTCCATAGTTATTTTACTCTATTAAGACAAGGTAAGATTCTTGAGAATGAAAAAATAAACATATGTGTACCTACAGGAAACTTTGGAAATATTCTTGCAGCATATTATGCAAAAAGAATGGGCCTTCCTGTAAATAAATTCATATGTGCATCCAATGACAACAATGTTCTAACTGATTTCTTCCTTACAGGAGCATACGATAGAAGAAGAGAGCTTAAGCTTACTTCATCTCCATCTATGGATATACTAATATCAAGCAACCTAGAGAGATTTTTATTTTTAATGAGCAATGAAGATGATTCATTAATCTCTGATCTTATGAAAGAGCTATCAGAAAACGGCTATTATGAATTCAATAAAGAAAAACTAGTTGATTTCTTTGGTGTATATGCATCTGAAGATGAAGTATATAATACTATTGGGGATGTATTTAATAAATATCATTATCTACTTGATACGCATACAGCTGTAGCAGCTTGTGCCTATGAAAATTATAGCAAGGAATATAATGATGATACTAAAGTAATTATAGCATCTACTGCAAGCCCTTTTAAGTTTGCATCCAAGGTTGCTGAAGCAATTGGTATAGATGTAGCAAATATGGATGAGTTTGAAATTGTTGATGTCTTAGCTGAGAAGTCTGGTTTAAAGGTACCAGAAGCTGTTTCAAGCCTTAAGGGTAAGGAGATAATCCATAATAACAACTGTAATAAGGAAGATATGAAGAAGATGGTAACGGATTTCTTAAAGGTAGGTGTTGAGAATGATTAAAGTCAGAGTACCTGCCACAAGTGCGAACTTAGGGCCTGGATTTGATGCCTTAGGTATTGCATTTGATTTATATAATACCTATACATTTGAAAAAATAGAATCTGGAGTAGAGATTACTGGCTGTGATGAAGAATATCGAAATGAGGATAATCTTGTATTTGTAGCTTTTAAAAAGGCTTTGGATTATATGAAAAAGGATTTTGACTTTGGGGTTAGAATAGATATCCAATCGGATATACCTGTATCCAGAGGCCTTGGAAGCAGTGCAGTATGTATCGTTGGAGGAATAAGGGGAGCTAGTGAAATCCTGGGTGGAATCTTATCAGATGATGAAATAATAGAAATAGCAACGGAAATTGAGGGTCATCCTGACAATGTAGCTCCTGCTATATTGGGTGGAGTGGTAATTTCTATAATGGAAGAAGGAAGAGTATTTAACAATAAAATCAATGTCACTGGCGATCTTAAGTTTATGGCATTGATTCCTGATTTCCCTCTATCAACTGAAAAGGCAAGGGCCGTATTACCTAAGACATACTCCCGTGAGGATGCAATATACAATATAAGCCGTACATCCCTTTTAATCTCAGCTCTATCGAATGGTAGATTGGATTTAATCAAATACGCCATTAAGGACAAACTCCATCAGCCATATAGGGGAGATCTAATTCCTGGCTATTATGAGATTATGGACAAATGCGCCGAATTAGGAAGTTTAGGTACATATCTAAGTGGAGCGGGGCCAACCATTATGACCCTTCATGATGGAAAAAATCCTGAGTTTAAGATTAAATTAGAGGAGTTTTTAGCTACACTTAAAGATAAGTGGACTATAGTAGAACTTAATATGGATAATAAGGGAGTAGTAGCATCACACTCTTAATAAAAATCACTGGCTAGCCAGTGATTTTTTGTTGTTCTGGGTATAATACTTTTGAGATAGGAGGAAAATCCATGAATTTAATATTTGCTGTAGATGGGAATTGGAAGATAGGATTTGAAGGTGAAATGCTGGTACACGTTGAAGAAGATCTACGTCGATTTAGAAGGATAACGGAAGGTCATATAGTAATAATGGGGAGAAAAACCCTAGAAGCCTTACCTGGCCAGAGACCATTGGAAAACAGGTTAAATATTCTAGTTACAAGAAATAAAAGCTATAAGAAGGAAGGCTTCTATATAATAAATTCCCTAGAGGACTTGTTTCCTCTACTAAGTGAAATAAATCCTAATAAGGAAAAAAAGGTCTTTGTAACAGGAGGGGGAACTATAGCTAGGCAGCTTCTTCTATTCTGTAAAAAGGCATATATTACAAAGGTGTTTATGGATTTTCCTATGGCAGATACTTTTATCCCAAATCTTGATTTAGACCCTGAATGGAAGATGGTAAATGTCTCAGAAGTCTACAGACAAGGAGATATATACTACAAATATGTAGATTATGAAAGGTCTTAACTTAACCGAATCTGTTTAAGCATCGATGAAACTGCTTGAAGGAATCTCAAGCACCACTTCAACGATTCTATCATTTTAGAAGGGGAGACATTTCGCCTCGTTATAAAATATATCTATACTTAAAACTTTTAGATATTAAAATCCAATTGGTAAAACAGACGTTATTCTATTAAAATTAGATATGTAATTAGAATATCGAGGTGCAGATTACTTACACCTCGTTTCTTTTGTGTCTTAAATTGCTATGCGATTTTACTAATATTTAAAGGAGATGAATTTATGAGACCTACAATTATGGAAGAAGTTCAAGGTTTAAGAGGGGTAAACTCCGTAAAGATTAAGGAAGCTCACGAAGCAGGGAGAAAGGTAGTGGGAATGTACTGTACTTTTTCGCCTTCAGAAATAGCCCTAGCAGCTGATGCTATTTCCGTAACCTTATGTGGAACTTCCCAAGCACCAATAGAGGCCGCAGAACAGGAACTCCCAAGAAATCTATGTCCGCTTATTAAGTCTAGCTATGGATTTGCAATTACTGATACATGTCCGTATTTCTCTTTTTCAGATGTCCTTCTAGCTGAGACTACTTGTGATGGAAAGAAAAAGATGTATGAATTAATGGGTAAGATGAAACCAATGCATGTAATGAACTTACCACAAACTGCGGAGGGAGAAGATGCCCTAAACAGCTGGCATAAGGAAATGATTAAGTTCAAAGACTTCTTGGAGAAAGAACTTAATGTTGAAATCACTGAGGAAAAGCTTAGGGATGCAATTAAGCTTATGAACAGAGAAAGAAATGCAATGAAGAAGTTACATAGATTAAATATGCACAATCCTGCACCTATGACTGGGATGGATATGATGTTAGCACAATGGCTAAAAGGCTTTAACGTTGATAAAGAATATGGCATCGAATTAATAGAAAGACTTGTAGCTGAAGTAGAAGAAAATATAGAAAAAGGAATATTTGCATTCGATAAAAGCGCACCTAGAATTCTATTAACTGGATGTCCTGTAGGATCAGGTTCAGAAAAGGTTCTTAAAGCACTAGAAGATGCAGGTGCATCAGTAGTTGCTCTTGAAAACTGCACAGGATATAAGCCTTTAGATGTTATGGTAGATGAAGATCCAAGTAAGGACCCTCTTTTTGCCTTAGCAGAAAAATATCTAAAAACTCCTTGTTCCTGCATGACTCCTAATAATCCTAGATTTGAATTAATTAAGAGAATGGCAAAGGAATATGAAGTGGATGGAGTAGTGGATTTAACATGGGTAGCATGTCATACTTATGCTATTGAATCCTTTACCTTAAAGAAGTATGTTGAGGAAGAATTAAACCTTCCATTTATCCAAATAGAAACTGACTATTCGGATTCAGACACTGGACAAGTAAAAACAAGAGTTGAGGCTTTCCTTGAAACTATAGAAAAAGCTCCAGCTTTGGTATAAGGTGATTAAATGTATAAAATAGGAATAGATATTGGCTCAACAGCAGCCAAGGTTTCAGTATTTGACGAAAACGGATTAAATAACAATTTTACGATGCCTACAGGTTGGAGTAGTATTGAAACTTCTAAGATAATTCAAGATAGACTTGGTGAAGCTGGCATCGATATAGAAAAATCAAAAGTAGTAGCAACTGGTTATGGAAGGATTTCAGTTCCATACGCTCATAAAACCATAACTGAAATAACTTGCCATGGCAAGGGGGCATATTATCTTTTAGGTAGAGATTGTACAGTAATCGATATTGGGGGGCAAGATACTAAGATAATCTCTATCGAAGGCGGAAGAGTAAGCAATTTCACTATGAACGATAAATGTGCAGCAGGTACTGGAAGATTTTTAGACCTTATGGCAAACTCCTTGGGAGTAAGTGTAGATAATCTAGCCCAAATGGCTCTAAGAGGTAATGACATAAGTATTACGAGTATGTGTACGGTATTTGCAGAGTCGGAGGTAATAAGCTTGATAGGAAAGGGAACTCCCCGTGAGGATATAGCTAGGGGTATTGTGAACTCCATATTAGGAAGAGTATCAACTATGTTACATAAGCACGGGAAGTCCAACACAGTATATTTAACTGGTGGACTATGCGAGGTAAAACCTTTCATACAGCTATTATCAGAGAAAATAGAGCAAG
Organism: uncultured Tissierella sp.; assembly: GCA_964485455.1. Lineage (GTDB taxonomy): Bacteria > Bacillota > Clostridia > Tissierellales > Tissierellaceae > Tissierella_B. Next base: position 14,334 of record CAZAJU010000017.1, on the reverse strand, counting down.
AGGTACTGACAAGTAAAGAAGCCAGGTATGCAGGCTCAATAGGGGCTGCACTATTGGCAAAATAAATAAAAGACTGTAGAATTTCTACAGTCTTTTAAAATATCTAAAATTACTTTTCTTCGTCTAGCTCATATTGATTTAACTTATTGTAAAGATGTCTTTCGCTCATTCCCAATATTTTAGCAGTTTGTCTTTTGTTAAAATCACAATGTTCCAGTGTGGCTAAGATAAGCTTCTTTTCTGCTGATTCTATAGTATCTCCTACATAAATTGGTACACTTTCATTTGATAGATTCAAACCGGTTTTAGAAACAATTTCCTTAGGTAAATCATATATTTCGATGGTATTACCATCTGCTAATGCTACAGAACGCTCAATTATATTTTCTAGCTCACGGACATTTCCAGGGTAGTCATAGCTTTCTAAAGCTGTAATTGCACTTCTGCTAAAATACAAGACCTCCTTATTAAATAATTTGCTGTATTTAAGTAAGAAGTGCTTGGTAAGAGCCGGGATATCCTCCATCCTTTCCCTTAAAGGCGGCGCTTCTATATTTATTACATTAAGTCTAAAAAATAAATCTTCTCTGAAATTACCCTTCTTTACTTCACTTGCTAAATCCTTATTTGTTGCAGCTATCAATCTAAAGTCTACAGGGATGGTCTTCTCGCTTCCAAGAGGCGTTATGGTCTTTTGCTGGATAGCCCTAAGAAGCTTGGCTTGAAATTGTATATCCATATCACCAATTTCATCAAGAAATATGGTGCCCTTATCTGCAAGCTCAAATTTTCCTTTATACCTGCTATTAGCTCCGGTAAAGGCCCCCTTTTCATAGCCAAACATTTCGCTTTCCAATAGGTTGTGTGGAATAGCTGCACAGTTTACTATTTCCATATTTTTATTTCTTCTCTTACTGCCTTCGTGAATTGTCCTTGCTATGAGCTCTTTACCTGTACCGCTTTCCCCTGTAATTAGTACATTGATGTCCAGATCCTTTACCCTAGAAATAATTTTATGAACTTCATTCATTTTGTTACTAGAGGACACTATTATGGATTCTGCTACAATTTGTTTTGTTAAGTCTTCGACCTTATCGGATAATGATTGATAGTCTAGAGCCTTATTTATTAGAGCTATAAGGTTATTTATATCTAGTGGTTTTGTAATATAGTAGTAAGCCCCGCTTTGTATGGCGGCAATTGAATCCTCTATGCTTCCATATGCAGTCATAGCTATAACAATAACTCTGGGATTATTATTTTTTATGGTGTTTAATACATCAATTCCTTTATATTCCCCAAGATATTGGTCCAATAAAACCAAGTCTATACTTTTATTATTGATTATTTCCAACCCTTCAGGGACATTAGGAGTTACAAATATATTGTAATAATCTTCGAGTGCAAATTTTAGTGCTGTTAGAATTGAAGCTTCGTCATCTATTATGAGAACATTATACAATTAAACTTCCTCCTTAAAACTAATTGCAATTAGGTAGCTGTATGATTACAGATGTACCCTTCCCCAGTTCGCTTTCTATCTTTATAGTGCCATGATTTTCCCTAATGAGTCTATCTGTTATAGATAGGCCTATGCCATAGCCTGAACTCTTTGATGAATAAAATGGATCAAATAGCTTCCCTAAAGCTTCCTTTTCAATTCCCTTACCATTATCTTTTATAATAATAGTGCTTTTATTATCCATCTCATCAGCAGTTATTTCAATGATGCCTTCTTCTACTTCAATGGCATCTACACTGTTTAATATTATGTTGATAAGTATCTGCTTAAGTTGAGACTCATCCACATATAAATTTATATCTATATTGGATGAGATTAACTTTACGTTTTTTTCCTGAAGATTTTTCTTAAACATAGTGGAGATTTCATATATTATTTCACTTAAATTTACGTTCTTTGGCTGTGACCCTCTAGGCTTTGAGTAGTCTAAAAGTGAGGATACTAGGTTATCCAATCTCTTTAGTTCCTTTGGTACTATATTCATAAGCTCCCTTTTAAAATTATCATCTCCAATTTTAAATGGAATTAAGTCTATAAAGGTTTTAATTGATGTTAAGGGATTTCTAAGCTCATGGGCTAAACCTGCAGATAGAACCCCTAGAGACTGCATTTTATCTTTATGCTTAGCCATATTATAGAGTTCAACTTGGGAAGTTCTATCACTCATTGAAAGAATATATCCTTCTACTTTATCTTGATCCTTAATTGGGGATAGGGTACAATAGGTGTGCTTTATTTGACCATTTTCCATAATCCAGTCGAGATTGCTTTCCCAGCTTTCACCTCTTTTTATTTTTTCTGTGGCTTCCTCTGGAATTCTGTCTGCAATTATTTCATTATAATTCATACCATTATCAATGTTTCTTTCCAAAATCTCTATAGACAGTGGATTATATTGCAATACATTCATTTGAGAGTCAAATGCAATTATTCCATTTTCTATATTATTTAGAACCTTATCCTTAAACATATTGCTTAGATTTAGTTCATATGTCCTTTGGGCTACTTCTTTTTTTAGCTGTCTATTTATTAGATATATAAACATAAAGAGTATAAGTACTACAATCATGACAGCTAGAAGTATATATAAAGCATCCTTCCACTGCTGATTAACATCTACAATATTTTCCCCAAACCACTTTGAATAAATTTTATCATAGGTACCATTAGCCTTGATTTCTTCCAACCCTTTATTGAAGAGAGTTAAAAGTTCCTCATTGCCATTAATAACAGCCACGCTATAAGGAGTTGTAGATAGGGGGTCTCCAACAATCTTTATAGATTCAGTAAGGCCAAATCGTTGGATATTGTAAATACCCGTAAGTCTATTTCCTATAAAAGCATCAACTTCGCCATCAAGTAGCAATCTTATAGATTCATATTGATTAATTCTTTCTATTACTTCAATATCTGGATAATTTTTAAGTATTTCACTAGTAATATCATCATCTTGAATTGATACTTTCTTCCCAGATAAATCGCTTAAATCAGATATATAACTGGTGCTATTTAATACGAAAATGCTTTGAGAGTTTAAGACTATTTCATTTGAAAAGTCAAACAATACTTCTCTTCCAGGGGAAACTGTCATCCCTTGAATAGCATCTACTTCACCATTTTTCAACATGGAAAGTGCATTCTCCCAGTTTGTGGGGATTAATTCTATATCCAATCCAAGTTCTATAGCCATAGCCCTCATAATATCTATATTAAATCCCTTGTAAACTCCATTTACATCTATATATTCATATGGGGGGTAGTTATTATCGCCTGCAACCCTCAAAGTTCTAGCATTTGCATTTAATGGCTCTGCAAAAGACCTTGCATAGGATTGAAATATTATTAATAGTATGCATATCAATGATATTCTTCTTTTGAAACTCATAGTGTTCTCCCTGTAAGAAATAGTCAGTATGAAATAATTTCATCGCCTGAAATAATTTCATACCAAGGTTTATTATACTACAATTATTTTTAGAAACATATAGCTAAATACCAATATCTAAGGAAAACGTATTTCTTTTTAAAAGTTGGCACGTTAATTGCAATAATATATTGCGTAAGATAAATTCGATATATTTAAAGTATATTGAAAACGATATCAATAAGAGAAAGTGGAGGAAAAGAAATGAACAAGAAAAGTAAATTAGCAATTATTTTGGCAGTTACTATGGTAGTATTGTCTGGATGTGCAGGTTCAACATCAACAAGTGGGAGCGGCTCAGGCTCAGATAAAATCTACATAGCATCAGCTAACCCAATGACTGGTGACTCTGCACAATTTGGAGATATGAAGGTAAAAGCTATGCAGTTGGCGATTGAAGAAGCAAATGCAGCTGGCGGAATAGATGGTAAGCAAATCGAACTATTAGTAGGGGACGATACAGGTAATCCTAAGGAAGCTCCAAACGTAGCACAAAAGTTTGCAGGAGACGATAAAGTATTAGCAGTAATTGGTCACTGGAACAGTTCAGCAACACTAGCAGCAAGAGGAATATACGAAGCAGCTGGTATACCAGTTATTACAGACTCAGTAAACAAGTCTATAACAGACGGTACTACACCTCACTTATTCCGTATATCCTTAACAGATACTACTCAAGCAAACAACTTAGCAAAATATGCTTATAACACAATGGGTAAGAAAAAAGCAGCAGTCCTTTATACAGCTAATGACTTTGGTATGGGATTAAAGAATGACTTCTCAGCAGAATTCACAAAGCTAGGTGGAACAGTAAATGTAGCAGAAACTTATTTTGAAGGTCAATCAAAGGACTTCAGCCCACAATTAACAAAGATTAAAGCTGATAATCCAGATGTATTATTCGTAGCAGGATATTATGTAGAAACAGCATTAATAGCTCAACAAGCACGTGCGATGGGACTAGATGTTCAAATAATTGGTACTGAAGGTATCAGCTCAGATGAACTTATCAAACTTGGTGGAGAAGCTGTAGAAGGAATCAGATTTGCTGCATTCTTCCATCCAGAAGTTGAATTCCCAGGAACTAAAGAATTCGTTGATGCATTCGTAGCAAAATACAATAAACAACCAGATAACTATTCAGCTCTAGCATATGACTCAGCAAAATTAGTAATTGAAGCTATGAAACAAAATGGTGCTACTAGAGAAGGAATAACTAAATACTTAAATGAAGTTAAGGACTTCCCAGGAGTAGCTGGTCCTATATCATTTGAAAACAACGATGTAACTAGAAATATTTTAATTCTTGAAGTAATAGATGGAAAGATCGTTCCATCAGCACAACAATTAGACTAAAACTAAGTGGGTCTCGATTGAGACCCCCTACTTTTCATCAAGGAGGTTGATAAGCATGTTTATGGAACATTTAAGCAATGGCTTGACTTTAGGCAGTGTATACGCCCTAACAGCTATTGGATTTACTATGGTGTATGGAATCATAAGATTGACTAACTTCGCACATGGTGACATATACATGGTGGGGGCATTTTTATCATTAACAGCAATTAGCTTGTTTAATATGCCCATAGTAATTGCTTTTATATTTGGAATGATTGGTGCATCAATACTCGGCGTTTTAATTGCCAAATTTGCATATAGTCCTGTATTTAAAGCACCGAGAATAAATCTTTTTTTATCAGCAGTAGGTGCAGGAATGTTCTTAGAGAACTTTGCAATGCTAACATGGGGACCTGAAACCCAATCCTTTCCAAAGACAATAGTAAATGAAATGTATAATTTTCTTGGAATTAGAATTAGTAAGCTTCAAATAATAATTATCGCTACAACAGTTATTTTAGTAGTTATATTGACTTATATCGTAAATTATACAAGACTTGGTCGAGCAATGAGATGCGTATCCCAGGATATGGATGCATCTAGACTTATGGGAATCAACACCAACAAGATAGTTTATTTCACATTTTCACTTGGCTCAGCGCTTGGAGCAGCTGCAGGTATACTTGTTGGATTATATTACAACGCAGTATATCCTATGATGGGATACACTCCTGGTTTAAAGGCATTCGTATCTGCAGTAATAGGTGGAATCGGAAGCATACCTGGAGCGATGTTAGGTGGTTTAGTAATGGGTATTTCTGAAAGCTTAGGAGCAGCTTATGTATCATCAGGATATAGAGATGCCATAGCATTTATAATATTGATAATAATTCTTCTTGTTAAGCCTGAAGGTCTTCTTGGCAAGGGAATTAAGGATAAAATATAGGGGGTAGAATAATGTCAAGTTTAATGAAGGTATTTTTCAATCTAGCCCTATATGCAGGTATTCTTTTTATAGGGATAAAGATAGTATCGAAAATCTTCGATAAGGGAACAAGCAAATTTCTAAGTTTGGATAAAAAGGCGAGATTTAGTATTGGAATAGCATTTCTAGTTTTAATAGTATCAGTCCCTTTCCTACTTGCAGGAAATGCATATGCACTTAGAACTTGTATAATTGCATTGATATACATAGTCTTAGCACTTAGCTTAAACTTCGTAGTTGGTTTCGCTGGACAATTATCAATGGGTCATGCTGCATTTTATGCGGTTGGAGCCTACACTACGGCCATACTTACAGTAGATCTTAAAATGCCATTTTGGATAGCTTTATTCTTTAGTGGTGTAGTATCAGCTATGTTTGGATTTTTAATAGGAATCCCTACTTTAAGGTTAAAAGGGGATTATCTAGCAATAGTAACAATTGGATTTAGTGAAATAATTCGTTTAGTTCTAGTAAACTGGGTTTCTTTAACTAAGGGACCTGCTGGAATTCCAGGGATACCATCTCCGACCATATTTGGATTGAACCTTGGAACAAACACAGGATATTATTATATACTATTAGGATTAGTTGTAATTACCGTATTTATTTCTAACAGACTTTTAAATTCACGACTAGGTCGAGGATTAATAGCAATAAAAGATGATGAAATAGCTGCAGAAGCTATGGGAATCAACCCAACTTTCTTAAAGATGCTAGCTTTTGTACTTGGAGCAGCAATTGCAGGAATAGCAGGTGGAATATTTGCATCCTTTATACATTACGTAAATCCAGATAACTTTACCTATGCTGAAAGCGTTGTTATGCTTACAATGGTTGTATTAGGCGGTGTAGGAAGCGTTCCTGGTATAGTTGTAGGGGCAACAATACTAGCAGTATTACCTGAAGCACTAAGAGGAATATCAACTTATAGATATGCAATCTATGGAATTCTACTAGTAATGATGATGATAGTTAGACCACAGGGAATTATCAGCATGGCTAGTTTAAGAAAAGGAGGTGCAAAGAAGAATGCGAATACTGGAAGCTAAAAACGTAACTAAGAAGTTTGGAGGCTTAACAGCAGTAAATAACGTAGATTTTCATATAGATGAAGGCGAAATAGTAAGCCTTATTGGACCAAATGGGGCAGGAAAAACAACCTTCTTCAACTGCATTACAGGTATTTACCCACCTACATCCGGTGAAGTAGTTCTTCTTGGTAAAAAGTTAGAAAATGTTAAACCTTATGAAATAGTAAAATTAGGGATAGGAAGAACTTTCCAGAATATCAGATTGTATAAGAGTATGAGTGTATTAGAAAATGTAATGACAGGACAATATTGTAGAACATCATCAAATCTTCTTACAACTATCCTTAGGTCCCCTAAAGTACTTAAAGAGGAGAAAATGGTTGAGGAAAAGGTAATGGCATTATTGGATTTCCTAGGCCTAACTGATTTAAAAGATGAGATGGCAACAAGCCTTCCTTATGGAGTTCAGAGAAAAGTGGAAATTGCTCGTGCTCTTGCCTCTGAACCAAAGCTGTTATTACTAGATGAACCTGCTGCAGGTATGAATACAGGTGAAAAGGTTGAAATGACCCAGTTTATAAAGAAAATAAGGGATAAGGGTTTTACCATACTTGTTATAGAGCATGACATGAAGCTAGTAATGGGTATATCTGATAGAATTTCAGTACTTGAATATGGAAATAAAATAGCTGAAGGATTGCCTGCAGAGATTCAGAAAAATGAAAGGGTAATCAAAGCATATCTAGGCACAGGAGGTACTGAATAATGTTAAAGGTCACAGATTTACACGTTTATTATGGCGGAATTCATGCTATAAAAGGGGTTAATTTCGAAGTAAAACAAGGAGAAATAGTTACTCTTGTTGGTAGTAATGGAGCTGGTAAGACCAGTATATTAAGAGCTATATCAAATCTTATTAAAAGCGAAGGAAGTATCAAGTATAAAGGTGAAGAGATAAACGATATGCCTGCTGAAAAGATAGTGGCAAAGAAGCTTATTCAAGTACCTGAGGGAAGAAAAATCTTTACTGCTCTATCTGTAGAAGAAAACCTTAAAATGGGTGCTTATTTAAGAAAGGATACTCAAAATTTTGAAAAGGATCTTAAACAAGTATATGAGCTATTTCCAAGACTTCAAGAAAGAAGTAAGCAATATGGAGGAACCCTTAGTGGTGGGGAGCAGCAGATGCTTGCTATAGGAAGAGCAATGATGTCTGGCCCAGAACTATTGATGCTAGATGAACCTTCCATGGGACTTGCTCCTATAGTGATTGAAGAAATATTTAAGACAATAAAAGATATCAATCAGCAAACAGGACTAACTGTATTATTGGTTGAACAAAATGCAAATATAGCCCTTGGAATGGCAGATAGAGGATATGTAATAGAAACCGGAGAAATATTATTCGATGGTAAAGGATCTGAACTTCTAGTAGATGACAGAGTAAGAAAGGCATATCTTGGAGAGGAATAAGGATAAACCCTTAAATTATTTATGGATTTATAGAATTAGTACAAAGAAAAAACAATAATTTAATGATAAAATTTAAATCAAGTGGGTTAATTTTTAGATAAATTTTTATTGGCATAAAAATTGCATAAGATTATAAGTAAGTAAATTATTAATAATATGGAGGTGCTCTTTTGTTAATCGAAAAAAGTTTAAAAGATTTCGCTTTAGTAACTAGATCCAGTGACCCAACTCCTGGTGGTGGAAGTGTATCCGCATACGCTGGTACTATAGGTGCAGCCCTTGCAAGCATGGTAGGTGGCCTTAGCTTTAGTATGAAAAATTATGCTGAACTTCCTGAGGATGTAAGAGCTAAGCTTGAGGCAAATGTAAAAGAGTTAGATGTTCTTTTTGAAGAATTAGCAGAAACAGTTGATAATGACTCAAAGGCTTTCGATAAAGTTATGGAAGCATTCAAGATGCCTAAGGAAACCGATGAAGAAAAGAAGGCTAGATCTGCAGCTATCCAAGAAGGATATAAGATTGCCTTAGAAGTTCCTTTTGGATGTGCAGAAAAGTGCTTCAGAGTATTAGAGCTTCAAGATGTGTTTGCAGAATATGGTAATGTAAATGCAATAACTGATATTGGAGTAGGAATACTTATGGCTTACTCAGGACTTGAAGGTGCCCTTCTTAATGTAACTATAAACCTTGGAAGTATTAAGGATGAAGAATACAGAAAGAGCATTTCAGAAAAGACAACAAGTCTTTTAAATGCTGCAAAGGAATTGAAAGAAAAGCATCTAGAAGTAGTATATAGAAGATTAAATGCTTAATTAGCATAATAAAGGGAGGAAAAATAAAAAATGGCAAAACAGTATATTTTAGCAGTACCAAATTTTAGTGATGGAAGAAGACAAGAAGTTATAGATGCAATATCAGGCACTATTAAAAATAGAGAAGGAGTTAAGCTTGTTACATGTGAACCAGAGCATGACTTCAATAGAACAGTACTTACAATTATAGGAGAACCAGCACCATTAAAGGCAGCTTTACTAGATATGGCTGCAAAATCCTATGAGTTAATTGATATGACTCAGCAAAAGGGTTCCCATCCTAGAATAGGTGGACAGGATACTATTCCATTGTTCCCATTAACAAACATTACACTAGATGAATGTAAAGCAATGGCAGAAGAAATAGGTAAAGAACTACATGAAAAGCATGGAGTGCCAATATTCTTCTCAGGCTCTAATGCTAGAACTGCTGAAAAAGCAAGCATCTCCTTTATTAGACAAGGTCAATATGAGGGATTAAAGGCTTTATTAGATGATGAAAATCATCCAGACCGTGAGGCTAGAAAACCTGATTTATCGGTAGATGGTAAATTAAGCCCAACAATGGGAGCTACAATCGTATCAGCTGATATGGAAGGATTGACAGCATACAATGTATTCCTAGCTACTGAAGATTTAAGTATCGCTAAAGCAATCGCAAAGGCTGTAAGAGGACCAAGCGGTGGTTTCTCAACAACAAGAGCAGTTGGAATCAAGTTCCCTGAAAGAGAAGGAGTAGTAGTTTCCATAAATATGTTTGACTGTGCATCCACTCCACTTTATAGAGCATATGAATTAGTTAAACTAGAAGCGCAACATTACGGAGTTGCAGTAACAGGCTCAGAAATAGTTGGACCTGTTAAATTGGAATACCTACTAAATAACTTAAACCACTATTTAGGTTTACAAGGTCTTAAACAAGATCAAATTCTTGAAACGCATTTAATGGGAGAGCTTTAAAATATATATTTTCGAGTAACATGTAAAAGTCGCACTACTTGTACATGAAAAACAAACCCCTGAGATTCAAATAATCTCGGGGGTTTTACTATTATCTATCTTTAAATATTACTTTTCCGTCTTCGAAGCGGTCGATTATAGCAAGGGATTCTACTCTCACGCCAAGATCCTCTATAACTTTTCTCCCACCTTGGAAGCCTTTTTCGATTACAATACCCATTCCAATTGGATTCGCCTTGGCTTGTCTTACTATATTAATAAGACCTACAGCAGCACAGCCACTTGCAAGAAAATCATCTATTATTAGGATGTTCTCTCCCTCTGAAAGGAAATCTTTATCAACCCTAACCATATTTGTAATGTTCTTTGTAAAGGAATGAACTTCATAATTATACGTGTTTTCCGAAATAATTGCTGAAGGGAATTTCCTTGCAAAAACGACTGGAACGCAATCAAAGTATTGAGAAACTATGGCAGCAATGCCTATTCCCGAAGTTTCGATTGTAAGAATTTTATCAATTTTAACATCTGAAAATCTATTTTTAAATTCTTTTCCCATTTCGTTAAATAATTTTATATCCATTTGATGATTGACAAAACTTTCTACACGTAAAATTCTACCATCAGTTATTTTTCCACATTCGATTATTTTATCCTTTAATAACTTCATAAATTTTCTCCTCATAAAATATGTTACATACATTATACAGTATTTTTCGACTTTATCAAACAATTTTATAGAGCTCAATGAACTAGTATGAATATCAGATTAATTGCTTAAGATAAGTAAATAAGGTATAATATTATGATATTCATTTTTAGTGGTGGTGAAAAATGTTAAAGATAACTGATAATTATATAATTGATAGAGTGGATTTTTATGAAACCTATACTAAGGGTAAGCAATATTTCAATTCTGGAAAGGTAAAGGAAGTAAGGGTAAACCATAGGCACGATTATTTTGTAGGAAAGGTAGATGGAGCTGAAACCTATGAGCCTTCAGTAACATTTAGTAATTATGGGGACATTACCAACACCTCCTGCAATTGCCCTGAATTTCATAAGTATCCAGGAGATTGCAAACATATAGTGGCATTCCTAATGAGTATAAGAGAAATAGATAGAAGTGGTAGACTAATTAATCGAAAAAAGGAAGGAAATTTAAAAAATATAATCCAAAGCTATAGAGAATCAAGGGATATTGGGCTAGTCCCTGTAAATCTTGAAGTTAACTATGAAAGATGTCAGGGAGAGTCTTTCATAAGCCTTCGAGTAGGAGAAGATAAGCTCTATGTAGTAAAAAGCTTTGCTAAATTTCTTTCTAACTTAATTGATAAAAAGGATTATGAATTCAGCAAGAATTTTATTCTATCACCTGGTATTCATTATTTTAAAAAGGAAGATCAGCCTTTAATTGATTTCCTAAAGCTTATATATGAGAATTATGAATGGCAAAGTCAGTACTCCAATGGAGGCAATTCTGCTTTTTCTAGTAAGAAGCTTAGGCTTACATCTCTTACAGAGGAAAAATTCTTCGATTTTATGAACAATAGAAAATTCAATATGGATATAGATGGGCATATCTTTAACGATGTTGAGATTACAGATGAGAAGCTAGAGCTTAATTTCAATCTAGAGGAAAAAGAAGGAGACTTAATTCTTAACTTGTCTTTTGAGGCAGGTGAGGGTCCAATAAGCTCAAGTGGTAGATATTTCTTTTTTGGTGGCAAGGTATTTAAGCTTACAAATGAACAGATAAGAAGTTATATGCCAATTTTTGAGGAGATAGCTGACAAGGATATAAAAAATATACGGATAAAGGATGATTTAAAGGAGACTTTTATTTCTGAAGTGCTTCCTGTAATAAAGAGAAATTCAAATCTTAAGGTTAATGAGAAGGTTGAGAGCTTAATATATAGCCCTGAACTTAATACAACCATATACTTTGATAGAGTCCAAGACGTAATCTATGGAACGGTGATTTTTAACTATGGAGACATAGAGATAAATCCTTTTTCCTCTAATACGCTGAGGAAGGACCCTGATAAGATTCTACTTCGCGATATAGAAACCGAAGGATTAGTTATGGGACTTCTAGAACAAAGTGATTTCAAAGTAGCAGATGGAAAGTTTTTCTTAGAGGAAGAAGAGCTGATATTTGACTTTATAAATGACTTAGTTCCACAACTCCAAAAGTACTCAGATATATTCTACTCTGACAGCTTTAAAAAAATAGGTCTTATGGAATCAAAGAATTTTTATGGAGGACTAAGGTTGGATTCCAATTTAGATATGCTGGAGTTTAGCTTTGATATAGATGGAATAGACGTATCAGAGCTTTCAGATATTCTCAAGGCATATAAACAGAAGAAGAGATATTATAAGCTAAAGGATGGTTCGTTTTTATCCCTTGAAAGTAGTGAATTAGATAGTATTGTTGAGATGATGGATTATCTAGATATGTCCTTAGAAAAGCTTCAAGATGGCAAGATTAAAATTCCAAAGTATAGAACTATGTATCTTGATAAATTCTTAAATGATAATGGAATGGACTTCATCAAAAAGAATGTTGACTTTAAAAGACTGGTTAGAGATATTAACGATCCAGAGGATATGGAATTCTCAATACCAGTAGTACTAAATGCACATTTTAGGGATTATCAAATTTTTGGTTTCAAGTGGCTTAAGACCTTATCCAAATATGGATTTGGAGGGATATTAGCTGATGAAATGGGGCTAGGAAAGACCCTTCAAATGCTTGCATTTCTTCTTTCTGAAAAGGTTGAAGGTAAAGGAACTAGTATAGTAGTAGTTCCTACTTCCCTTGTATATAATTGGGAAGAGGAAGCTGGAAAATTTACTCCATCCTTAAAAACCCTAGTCATCAGTGGTTCTAAGCCTGAAAGGGATGAGTTGATAAAAAAGGTTGGAGAATATGATTTGATAATTACGTCCTATCCTCTTATGAGAAGGGATATTGAGGAATATCAGGAATTTGTATTTGAACATTGCATACTGGATGAGGCTCAGCATATCAAGAATCATGGTTCAGTGAATGCAAGGGCGGTAAAGAACATAAATGCAAAACAGTATTTTGCTTTGACAGGAACCCCTATGGAGAACTCCCTATCGGAACTATGGTCTATATTTGATTATCTAATGCCTGGATATCTTCATTCAAATATTAAATTTACCACAAAGTATGAAAGACCAATAACTAAAGATCGTGACAGTCTTAAGCTAAAGGATTTAAATAATCATATTAAGCCATTTATTTTAAGAAGGGTAAAGAAGGAAGTTTTAAAGGAATTACCTGATAAGATTGAACAAAAGCTAGTGGTAGATATGACACAAGAACAGAAAAAATTGTATTTAGCATATCTTCAGGCAATTAAAGGTGAGATAAATGATGAAATTCGTACAAATGGCTATGGAAGAAGCCATATTAAAATATTAGCAGGATTGACCAGATTAAGACAGCTTTGTTGTCACCCTGGAATATTTTTGGAGGACTATGAAGGAGAAAGTGGTAAGCTAGATTCCTTAGTTGAAATAGTGCAAGAAGCTAAGGATGGAGGACATAGAATATTAATATTTTCCCAGTTTACTACCATGCTCCAAAAAATTAGGGATACCCTAGACGGTCATGGAATTAATTCTATGTATTTAGATGGAAGCACACCAATGCTTGAAAGGGGAGAGCTGGTTCGAAGCTTCAACCATGGTCAGGGAGATGTATTTTTAATATCCTTGAAGGCTGGAGGAACAGGTCTTAACCTTACTTCAGCTGACATGGTAATCCATTTCGACCCATGGTGGAATCCTGCAGTTGAGGATCAAGCAACTGATAGGGCTCATAGAATAGGGCAAGAAAACAAGGTCCAAGTTATAAAGCTTATAACCAAGGGAACCATAGAAGAGAAGATATTCCAACTTCAAGAGCAAAAGAAGGAGATTATAGATAAGGTGATTCAGGAAGGAGAAACCTTGATATCCAAACTTACCGAAGAAGAATTGATGTCCTTATTCGAATAACCAAAGGGAACCGTCCCCTTTGGTTATTTTTAAATCAAAATGAAAATGAACTTATTGGCGGTATAAATACTCTTATATAAAAGGAACATAAGGTGGTGAAGGGGTGGATATTAAACTCTTGGTTAAGCAATCTAAAAAAGGTAATAAAGAAGCCTTGCTAAGACTTGTAATGGCACAAAAAGACGACTATTATAGATTAGCTTATGTATATATGAAAAATGAGGAAGATTCTTTAGATGCAATACAAGATATGA
>CAZAJU010000016.1:0-29115 GCA_964485455.1 uncultured Tissierella sp. | reverse complement strand
CTTCTATCATATCGATTTCAATTTCGTCTCCCTCTTCTACAAAGGCAATAGGTCCACCTGCACTTGCTTCAGGTGCAACATGACCTATAGAGGCTCCTCTTGTAGCTCCAGAGAATCTTCCATCAGTTAGTAATGCAACATCTTTATCAAGACCCATTCCTGCTAGAGCTGATGTCGGCGTAAGCATCTCTCTCATACCAGGTCCTCCCTTAGGACCTTCATATCTTATTACGATTACATCACCTTTGTTTATCTTACCACCAAAGATAGCACTTACTGCAGCTTCTTCACCATCAAAAACCCTTGCAGGTCCTTTATGCTTTAACATTTCTTCAGCTACTGCAGATCTTTTTACTACAGCACCATCAGGAGCAAGATTACCCCTTAACACAGCTATCCCCCCGGTATTGCTATACGGTGCATCTATTGACGCGATGACTTTATTGTCCAACACCCTGTAGTTAGATATAACTTCTCCAAGGGTTTTTCCTGTTACGTTCTTAATATCTAGTGTCAATAGATTTTTCTTGCTTAACTCATTCATAACTGCCATTACTCCACCTGCATCATATAGATTTTCAATATGATAAGGACCGGCAGGTCTTAATTTACAAAGGTTAGGAGTTCTCTTGCTCACTTCATTGATTATATCCAAGTTCATTTCAATTCCAGCCTCATATGCGATAGCTAGAAGATGAAGGACTGTATTACTTGAACATCCCAATGCCATATCTACAGCAAGTGCATTTTGAAATGCCTCTTCTGTTAAAATCTGGCTTGGTGTAATGTTATCCCTTACAAGCTCCATGATTTTCATCCCTGAATATTTTGCAATTCTAATTCTATCTGCATAAACTGCAGGAATAGTACCATTTCCAGGTAGAGCTAATCCTAAAGCTTCAGTCATACAATTCATTGAATTAGCTGTGAACATACCTGAACAAGAACCACAACTAGGGCAAGCATTGTTTTCCAATTCATCTAATTCTTTTTCCGTCATTTTTCCCGCGCTAACTGCACCAACTGCTTCAAATACTGTACTTAAATCTACCTTGTTGCCACCAACTTTTCCTGCAAGCATAGGTCCACCACTTACTATAATAGTAGGGATATCAAGCCTTGCTGCAGCCATCAACATACCAGGAACTGATTTGTCACAGTTTGGTATCAAAACAAGTCCATCAAGACCGTGAGCCTTTGCCATTACCTCTACAGAATCAGCAATAAGCTCCCTGCTTACTAGGGAATACTTCATACCCTCATGGTTCATGGCTATTCCATCACATACTGCAATTGAAGGAAACTCAAGAGGGTTACCACCCTCCATTAGTACTCCTTTTTTAACAGCTTCGGCTATTTCTCTTAAATGCTTATGTCCTGGTACTATTTCATTAAAGGAGTTTGCAATACCTATCAAAGGCTTCTTTATTTCCTCATTGGTAAGGCCTAAAGCCTTTAAAAGAGACCTATGAGGTGCCTTTTCCACTCCTGATTTCATTTTTTCGCTATTCATAATGATCTAATTACCTCCTTTATGCACTAAGGTACATTACCGATCTTATTTCTTTAACCAGCTCATCATACCTCTTAATTTCTTTCCAACAACTTCTACTGGATGTTCAGCTTCGATTCTTCTCTTAGCATTGAAGTAAGGTCTATTTACTTTGTTTTCAACTAACCAGTTCTTTGCAAATGTTCCTTCTTGAATTTCCTTTAATACCTTTCTCATTTCATTTCTAGTTTCATCAGTTATAATTCTGCTACCTACAACATAATCGCCGTATTCTGCAGTATCAGAGATGGAATATCTCATATAGCTGAATCCACCTTGATTTATCATATCAACTATAAGTTTCATTTCATGAACACATTCAAAGTATGCACTTTCAGGGTCATATCCAGCTTCAACCAATACTTCAAAGCCTGCCTTCATAAGTTCAGTAACTCCTCCACAAAGAACTGCTTGCTCTCCGAAAAGGTCTGTTTCAGTTTCTTCTCTAAATGTTGTTTCAAGAACTCCTGCTCTTGCTCCACCTATTCCTGCTGCATAAGCAAGACCTATATCATAAGTATCTCCAGTTACATCTTGATATACAGCTATAAGGCAAGGAACTCCCTTTCCTTCTTGATATTGACTTCTTACAGTATGTCCAGGCCCTTTTGGAGCAATCATAAACACATTCACGTCTGATGGAGGAATGATTTGTTGGAAGTGAATATTGAAGCCATGTGCAAATGCTAAGTACTTTCCTGGTTTAAGATTTGGTCTGATGCTTTCTTCAAATAAAGCTACTTGTTTTTCATCGTTGATCAATATCATTACTACGTCTGCTTCTGCTGCAGCTTCTGCTGCTGTCATAACCTTTAAACCAGCTTCTGCTGCTTTATTCCAGGACTTGCTTCCTTCATATAGACCAACTCTTACATCTACTCCAGACTCATGAAGATTAAGTGCATGTGCATGACCTTGACTACCATATCCTATAATTGCAACTTTCTTGCCATTAAGTGCCTCTAATTTACAATCATTTTCATAAAACATCTTTGCCATTTATATATCTCTCCTTTTAAATAATTAAGTTTATTTATTGTAATAGACTCTTTAATTACTAACAGGGTCTAATTCACATCTTTTTAGGGCTTACATTTTTTCTCCACGACTCATAGCCACAACACCAGTCTTGGCTATTTCTAGTATACCATAAGTTTCCATCATTTGTACAAATCCTTGAAGTTTAGTTACATTTCCTGTTAACTCAATAACAAGGGAATTAGGGCCTACATCAAGTACATTTCCCCTATATATATCAGCTATCTGAATTATCTGTGCTCTTGTTTCATGATTAGCTTTTACTTTTATTAGCATCAATTCTCTTCTGATTGTACCTTCTTTAGGAAATATCTTTACCTTAACAACATCTACAATCTTGTAAACCTGCTTTTGGATCTGATCTAAAATCTCCTCGTCACCTTCAACGGATAGAGTAAGTCTTGCATG
The DNA here is from genome assembly GCA_964485455.1 of uncultured Tissierella sp. Classification (GTDB taxonomy): domain Bacteria; phylum Bacillota; class Clostridia; order Tissierellales; family Tissierellaceae; genus Tissierella_B. The sequence goes on along the minus strand of CAZAJU010000016.1, from coordinate 26,117 downwards.
ACCTGGGATATTGGTTACACCTGCTGTCATTTTCTTTACAAAGTATCCACGTCTGTTGAACAAGGACATGATTCTAGCAACTATTCCGTTTGTATTCTTAGCTATAATAAGTATCTCATGAGTTTTATTCATTGCCCAATACCCCTTTCTTTCCAACCATATTTGCAACACTTGCACCTGCTGGTATCATTGGAAGGACATTAGCCTCTTTCTCAACTATACATTCTATAATTACTGCCTTGTCGGATTCAACGGCAGATTTAAATTTATCTCCTAAATCAGCTTTTGTTTCAATTCTTACATACTCGATTCCATATGCTTCAGCAATTTTACTAAAATTAGGATTTATGCTTAAATCAACGAAGGAATATCTTCTATCGTTAAATATTTCCTGCCATTGTCTTACCATTCCAAGGAAGGAATTATTTAATAGTACTACCTTTATCGGCAAATCATATTGTTTAAACATCATAAGCTCCTGATAAGTCATCTGGAAGCCTCCATCTCCGCAAATTGCCACTACCTTCTCATCAGGCATTGCTACTTGCGCACCAATAGCTGAAGGAACTCCAAAACCCATTGTACCAGAACCGCCTGAGGTTATTATAGTATTTGGTCTATTGAATCCTAGATATTGAGCTGTCCACATCTGGTTTTGTCCTACGTCTGTGCTTACTATAGCATTCCCCTGAAGAACCTTATCAAGTTGCTGTAATACTTCCTGAGGCATTAGTCTGCCTTCCCTACTTTCTCCATAGCTCATAGGGTAATCCTTCTTCCACTCAAGAAGTTGAGCATTCCATTCCTTATGCTCTAATTTTTCTATGGAGTTATTAAAGTTCTCAAGTACATTTTTTAAATCACCTACTATAGGAATGTCAACCTTCTTGTTCTTACCTATTTCTGCTGGGTCTATATCAATATGGATTATTTGTGCCTTGCTACAAAACTTTTCAGGATCTCCTGTTATACGGTCGTCAAATCTTATACCTGCAGCAATTATTAAATCCGCTTCATTGGTAGCATAGTTAGCAGCTACTGTACCATGCATTCCAAGCATCCCAAGACTTAATTCATCATTACTTGGAAATCCACCAAGTCCCAACAATGTAGTAGTAACAGGGATATCAGCCTTTCTTGCAAATTCTATTAACTCATCTGATGACTTGGATTTTAAAACTCCAGCCCCTGCTATAATCAAAGGTTTCTTAGACTTCTTAATAAGGTTAACAGCAGATTTTACCTGCTTTGGATGACCTGTAATAGTAGGCTCATATCCAGGAAGGTCTATTTCCTTTGCATAAAGTTTTTCAAATTCATCATAATCCATTTGAGCAATCTGAATATTCTTTGGTATATCAATTAAAACTGGACCAGGTCTTCCTGTAGATGCTATATAATATGATTCCTTTATAATCTCAGGTAAATCCTTAATATCTGTAACAAGGTAGCTCATCTTAGTTATAGGAAGGGTGATTCCTACTATATCACTTTCTTGGAAAGCATCTTTACCAAGCAATGTCATACCAACCTGCCCTGTTATAGCTAACAGAGGAATGGAGTCCATGTGAGCTGTCATAATTCCTGTAACCAGGTTTGTTGCTCCAGGACCAGATGTTGCTAAACAGCATCCCACCTTACCAGAGGCTCTTGCATAGCCATCTGCCTCATGGGCTGCCCCTTGTTCATGTCTTGAAAAGTAATGTTTTATCTTATCGAATTTATAGATTTCATCATATATTGGAATTACCGAGCCACCTGGATATCCAAATATATCTCTGATTCCTAATCTGTATAGGCACTCCAATAAAATCCTCGAACCATTGATTTTTTTCCTTTCCATAAAATACCACCTTCCTAATTTTCTAGTGACTATTCAGCCTAACTATATTAAATCCATTTTCTCTCATAGTATCTGTAATCCTTTGAATATGTTCTTCTCCATTTGTTTCAACTGTTACTTGTAATTCAACATCATGGAACCTATCCAAATTTACAAATTGATTGTGATCCAATTTAACTACATTTGCGTTTAAGTCGGCTAATATTTGAGATACTTTAAGTAGCTGACCTGGCTTATCAGGAAGATAAACACTGAACTTAAATACTCTTCCCCTAGCAACTAATCCCTTATTAATCATTGAAGATATTGTAAGTACATCGATATTTCCTCCGCTTAGAATTGATACCACTTTCTTACCTTTTTCCTTAAGCTTCATTGCACCTGCTACAGCTAAAATACCCGAATTTTCTACTATGATTTTGTGTTTCTCTACTAGTATTAAAAATGATTCCATCAATTCATAATCTGAAACAGTGATAATTTCATCGACATATTTTTTTATGTATTCGAATGTCTTATCACCAATTCTTTTAACTGCTGTACCATCTGCAATTGTATTAGCTTCCTTAAGCTCTATTACCTCACCTGAATTAATGGCTGCTAAGGCACTTGCTGCACCCTCAGGCTCTACACCTACAATCTTTATCTTAGGGTTAATCTGCTTGGCAGCTGATGCTATTCCTGAAATAAGTCCTCCACCACCAATTGGTACTAAGATTATATCCGCTTCAGGAACCTCTTCAAGAACCTCAAGGGCAATGCTTCCCTGTCCTTCTATGACATCCTCATCATCAAATGGATGTACAAATACATAGCCTTCTTCTTTCTGAAGTTCACAAGCTTTTCTATATGCATCATCATAAACTTCTCCATGAAGCACTACTTCAGCCCCATATCTTCTGGTTGCTTCCACCTTTATAAGGGGAGTATGCTTTGGCATTACTATAGTAGCTTTAATTCCAAGCTTTTGTGCAGCATAGGCCACACCCTGTGCATGATTTCCAGCAGATGAAGCTACAACGCCTTTTGCCTTTTCCTCTTCATTTAACTTTGTCATCTTATTATAGGCTCCTCTTAATTTAAAGGAACCAGTTCTTTGAAGATTTTCTGGCTTAAGATATACTTCATTTCCTGATTCACAGGAGAATACATCACTTTGTATTATCTTGGTTTTAGTAGTAACTGTACCTAATCTTTCTCTAGCTTCCATAAAATTGAATAATCTTAACATTGATATTGCTCCCCCTTTAAATAAGCAGTCTCACAACTCAAATTTGTTTACTCGTTCTACTCGTACAAATTTGGTGTTCGTTGCATTTGACCTACCATCGATTTGTTAAGAAAACCGCTTATCAAATCGGGTTAGGTCATAAAAAACGTCCCTAGTATATATAAAATATACTAGGGACGAATAGTTTCGTGGTACCACCCAAGTTTACTGCTAACTCGCATTAGCTGACTCTTCAGGTCAATTTAAATTAACCCTAGCCATATAACGGTGGCATCTCCTAAATGAGAATTCCGGTCTTATTTACTCTGATTGCTCATTTCAATTCGACAGTTCCGGAGTGATTAGTATATACACTCTTAACTCTGACTCTCACCCTTCGTCAGTTCTCTGTGATTAAGTACATGTATTTTTCTCTCCGTCAAAACATTTTAATTTGACTGAATTTTTTTAATTAAAAGATATATTACTCTTTTTTTTAAAAGTTGTCAATACTTTTTATAAAAAAACCAGGGACGCACCAGCCCAATTTTAGGGGGGTCTACTTCAATGCTTAAGCTCTTTTTATTTCTGCTTTTATAACCTCTGTCATCTCTGCAGTTGTAAGGATCTTTTCGCCTCTCTTACCAATATCACCTGTTCTATGCCCTGCATTTAAAATATTATCTATTGCAGATTCTATACAATTTGCTTCTTCCTTAAGATCAAAGGCAAATCTCAACATCATTGCTGCTGAAAGAATTGTTGCGATAGGATTTGCTATTCCCTTTCCAGCTATATCAGGAGCTGAACCGTGTATTGGTTCAAATAGTCCTGTACCTGTTCCCAAACTAGCTGAAGGAAGCATTCCTATGGACCCTGTAAGCATACTAATCTCATCAGATAGTATATCTCCAAACAAATTAGTAGTTAAAATTACATCAAATTGTTTAGGGTTTCTAATCACTTGCATTGAAGCATTGTCAACATACATATGGTCTAGTTCAACTTCAGGGTATTCCTTTGAAACCTCAGTAACTATTTTTCTCCAAAGTCTTGAACTCTCAAGAACATTTGATTTATCAACACTTGTAACATGCTTATTTCTCTTCATGGCCATTTCGAATCCAATCTTTGCGATTCTTCTTACTTCCATTTCGCTATAGGTTTCTATATCATAAGCCGTAGGGCCATTTTCTGTATCCTTTATGCCCCTTTCACCAAAATAGATTCCCCCTGTTAGCTCTCTAACCACTAAGATATCGAATCCATCACCAACGATTTCAGCTTTTAAAGGACAGGATTCCTCCAAAGCTTTAAATAGCATTCCTGGTCTTAGATTTGCAAATAATCCAAGTTCCTTTCTAAGGCCTAAAATAGCTCTTTCAGGTCTTTTGTCTCCAGGGAGAACATCCCATTTATTTCCTCCAACAGCTCCCAATAGAACTGCTTGGGATTTCTTACATACATCTATGGTCTCTTGAGGCAAAGGCTCTCCATAAACATCATAGGCACAACCGCCAGCTAATACTTCCTTATATGAAAATTTATGACCATACTTTTCTCCAATTAAGTCAAGGATTTCAATGGCTGAATCTACGACTTCTGGGCCAATTCCATCGCCCTTTACTACAGCTATATTATATTCCATTCTATTTTTTCCCCCTATATTCTGTCTTGAATGTAATTAACCAGTCCATCCTTTGCAATTATTCTTTGGATAAACTCTGGATAGGATTGAGCCTTGTAGGTTTCACCCTTAGTGATATTCTTAATCTCTCCACTTTCGAAATCTATCTCAACTTCATCCCCAGCGTCTATTCCTTTGGATGCCTCAGGACTTTCGATAATTGGAAGACCAATATTGAAGGAATTTCTGTAGAATATTCTAGCAAAACTTTCAGCTATTACACATGATATTCCTGATGCCTTAATTGCAACAGGAGCATGCTCTCTAGATGAACCACAGCCAAAATTCTTTTGCCCAACCATGATATCTCCTGATTTCACATTCTTTACAAACTCTTTATCTATATCCTCCATACAGTGCTTTTTAAGCTCCTCTGGATCACCTGTGCTTAAGTATCTTGCAGGTATTATAACATCTGTATCTATATTGTCACCGTATTTAAAAACCTTTCCCTTAGCCTTCATGTCGTTCCCCCTTAAATATTCTCAGGATTGTAAATTTTACCTGCTATTGCAGATGCAGCTGCTACTGCTGGACTTGCTAAATATATTTCTGATGTAATATGGCCCATTCTTCCAACGAAGTTTCGATTAGTTGTTGCAACACATCTTTCATTTGCAGCCAATATACCCATATGTCCACCAAGACATGGTCCACAAGTAGGTGTACTTACTATGGCTCCTGCCTGTATAAATGTTGTGATAAGTCCTTCTTCTATAGCTTGTAAATAAATCTTTTGAGTAGCAGGGAATATTATTGCTCTAACACCCTTCTTAACCTTCTGTCCCTTTAAGACTTCTGCAGCCTGTCTTAAATCTTGTATTCTACCATTAGTACAGGAGCCTATAACAACTTGATCAATTTCTATTTCTCCGACCTCATCAATAGTTCTAGTGTTTTCTGGTAAATGAGGGAAGGAAACAGTAGGTCTTAATTGAGATAAATCTATTGTAATCTCCTCATCATATACAGCGTCTTCATCTGCTTCATAAACCTTAAATTCCCTAGTTGAATGAGTTTTAATATATTCCTTTGTTACTTCATCTACTGGGAATATTCCATTTTTTGCACCTGCTTCAATAGCCATGTTCGCAATTGTAAATCTATCATCCATAGTCAAATTCTTTATTCCATCTCCAACGAATTCCATGGATTTATATAAAGCACCATCAACACCTATTTTCCCTATTATATGAAGAATTACATCTTTTCCACTAACCCATTTAGAAGGTTTCCCAATAAGATTGAATTTAATAGCTGATGGAACCTTAAACCAACACTCGCCAATTGCCATTCCTGCTGCCATATCAGTACTTCCTACTCCTGTAGAAAAAGCTCCAAGAGCTCCATAAGTACATGTATGGGAGTCAGCTCCTATTACAACATCTCCTGCTACTACAAGTCCTTTTTCAGGTAATAGAGCATGTTCTATACCCATTTCACCTATTTCAAAATAGTTTGTTATCTCTTTATCGTAAGCAAATTCCCTTAGACATCTACATTGCTCTGCAGATTTTATATCTTTATTAGGTGTAAAGTGGTCAGGAACTAATGAAATCTTATTCTTATCAAATACATCTTTAGCACCCATCCTATTAAACTCTTTTATGGCAACAGGTCCAGTTATATCATTTGCTAAAACCATATCAAGCTTAGCTTCGATAAATTGACCAGGCTCTACTTTATCTAGTCCTGCATGTGCTGCAAGGATCTTTTGTGTCATCGTCATACCCATTATCTAAAATTCCTCCTATTGTTAGATTTTTTATCTAGAATATCTATCTTTGTACTTTTCCACTTTAGTCTAGATAAAAATACTATTTACTGCATTTAGATATGCTTTAATACTTGCTTCTACAATATTTATGCTCATGCCTTTTCCAATATAGTTGTGGTCATTATATTTAATCTTTATTACTGAATAGCCTAGAGCATCTGTACCTTCTGTTACTGATTGAATGGAATAGTCTTCTAGCTGAACTTCTATATCTAAACACTTATCTATAGCTCTAATAGCTGCATCTACTGGCCCCCCAGCAACAGCTATGCCTTCTATGTCTTGACCATCTTTATTTAATACTACAGAAGCTGTAGTTGTTATTGTATTTCCACTGTTAATTACAAATCTTACTAACTTGTATTTATCCTCAGCCTTTACTTCTCTGTTAGTAAGAATTGCTTCTATATCCTTATCAAAGACTTGCTTTTTCACATCAGCTAGTTTCTTAAACTCCTCAAATGCCTTATCCAACTCTTCTTGAGTTAGGTCATATCCTAGGGATTGTAATTTATCTTTGAATGCATGTCTTCCTGAGTGCTTTCCAAGTACCATCTTGTTCATAGTAAGCCCTACAGATTCAGGTGTCATTATTTCATAGGTTTCACGGTGGCTAAGAACTCCATGCTGATGGATTCCTGATTCATGAGCGAAGGCATTAGCTCCTACTATAGCTTTATTAGGTTGAACCGAAACACCTGTAATACTAGTTAAAAGATGGCTGGTCTTCATTATCTCTTTTGTATTTATTCCAGATTCAAGACCATATGCATCGCCTCTTACGCTCATAATCATAGCTAATTCTTCTAAAGCTGCATTTCCAGCTCTCTCACCAATACCATTTATTGTACATTCAAACTGGGTTGCACCAGCTTTTGCAGCCGCCAAGGTATTTGCCACAGCTAAACCTAAGTCATTATGACAGTGTACAGAAATTTGCACCTTATCTAAATGCTTTGATTTTTTTCTAACATCCATAATGAAATTATAGTACTCATCTGGTGTTGTATATCCTACTGTATCAGGGATATTTATGATTTTAGCTCCTGCTTCAATGACCCTGTCAAAGATTTCTGCAAGAAAATCCGTATTGCTTCTTGTAGCATCCTCTGCTGAAAATTCCACTTCAGGACATAGGCTAGATGCATATCTTACCATTTCCTCTGCTCTTTTGATAACATCCTCTGGTTCCATCTTTAGCTTATACTTCATATGGATATCAGATGTGGCAATAAATGTATGGATTCTAGGCTTAGCAGCACCCTTTACTGCTTCCCATGCTTTTTCAATATCGTTTTGTACAGTTCTTGCAAGAACAGCTACAGTGGAGTTTTTAATTTCGTTAGCAATCATCTGTACTGATTGAAAATCTCCATCAGAGGATGCAGCGAACCCTGCTTCTATTACATCTACTCCCAATTTTTCTAGCTGTTTAGCTAACAACAACTTTTCCTTTATATTCATACTACATCCTGGAGATTGTTCTCCATCTCTTAATGTAGTATCAAAAAAACTAATTCTCTTTGACATTAATATCCCCCTTAATTTCAATTCACAATTCAAAATTATGTCATTTCTCAGATACGCAGTTTCGCAACTCAAATTTGTTCACTCCTTACAGTCGTGCAAATTTGGTGCTTATTGCGTTTGACCTACCATCGATTTGCAAAACTACACTGCAAATCGGGTTAGGTCATAAAAAAAACCTTCGTTCCTATAAGTCTTTAAGTCAAACTTATAGGGACGAAGGTTAAACTCGTGTTACCACCCTAATTCACAGCTATGCTGCCTCAATCCTGGACAATCATCCAGTAGCCATATAACGGTGGCTCCGTTCTCACCTAATTTTAGATTTCTCAGCGAGAATGCCAGAAAGCTAGTATTACATATCACCCTGATGCTAACTCCCACCAATATTAGCTCTCTTTAAACAAGGTATTGATATCTTTCTCTTTCTCCATGCACTTTGTAATTAAAATTAATTATATATTCTGACCACAAAAGATGTCAATACCTTTTTCAAAAATTGTCTTTGGTAACTCCATGTTATTCTGTTTGTGCTCTCATAGTCTCTAAATTCTTCATTATTAAATAGTTTAGAGTCCCCTCAGGATATTCACCAAATTCATCCATAGCTCCAGCTTCATATCCTGTCAATATCTTGATTCCTTCATCGATACATTCTATTGCATAAATATGAAATTTACCTTCACTTACTGCTTTAACTACTTCATCTTTTAGGACTAGATTCTTTATATTTTTCTTTGGTATCATAACACCCTGAAGACCTGTAAGACCTCTTTGCTTACATACCTCATAAAATCCTTCTATCTTCTCATTAACTCCTCCAATAGGTTGTATTTCTCCCTTTTGGTTTACAGAACCAGTTACTGCAATATATTGTTTTACAGGAACCTTTGCCATTGATGATAGTATGGCGTAAAGCTCAGTACTGGATGCACTATCCCCATCGATAATGGAGTAATTCTGCTCAAATCCAATTCCTATGGTAATGCCTAAAGGTTTAGTTGTAGCATAATTGTGCCCTAGATAGCCACTTAGGATTAATACACCCTTATCATGTATTCTTCCACTTTGATTTGCCTCTCTTTCAATATTTATAACACCATCTTTCCCACTATAAACAGAAGCAGTAATCCTACTAGGCTTTCCAAAGCTATATTCACCTGTGCCCATTACAGCAAGACCATTTATTTGTCCTATTTTTTCACCCTCTAAATCCATAAGGATAGTGCCTTCTTCAAACATTTCATTTAGCTTTTCTTCATATTTATTTGAGCGTTTTATTTTCTCTTCTATGGCCTTTTGGATATGTTTATCTGATACTATATCAGCCCCATCCTCCTCAGCCCAAAGATCTGCTTCATAGATAATCTCTACAATCTTATTAAATTGAGTGCTCATTTTATCTTGATGCTCAGCTAACCTAGTGCTGTATTCGACTATCCTTCCTACAGCATTTTTATTGAAATGTCTAAGATCATTCTCTTCACAGTGACTAGCTATGAATTTAGCCATAAGTTTGATATTATCCTCATTCTTACTCATCTCTACATCGAAATCTGCCATAACTTTAAATAACTTCTTGAAATCATCATCATATTCATAAAGGATACTATAAGTATACTCATCCCCTATAATTATGACTTTTACATCAAGGGGTATTGGTTCTGGTTTAAGACTTGATGTAATTGCCAAGCCCATAAGCTTGTTCTGATTTTCAATATTTATCTCATTGGTTTTTAGGGCCCGCTTTAGCATCTCCCAAGAGATAGGGTTGGTTAAAATCTCCTTCATCTGGAATATTAGGTAGCCACCATTTGCTAGATGTAATGATCCAGGTTTTATTTGAGTGAAATCAGTGGCTAGAACCCCCATTTGACTTTTATATTCAATGGAGCCCATTAGATTATAATAAATTGGATTAGATTCATTAATTATAGGTGCATGTTGAAGACCACTATTATCAATAAAAAGATTCACCTTGTATCTTAAAAAGAAATTGCCTTCCATATCAGGAGGAAGATCGAATATTGTAAAGTTCTTTATAGGAGGTGTTTTCTTAAACTTATCAATATTCTCAAGTATATCTTCTTCTAAATCTCTTAGGTACTCAGAAATCTTTTCACTCCCATTAAACTTTTCTTTAATTTTGTTAATATCAAAGTGAACTAGGTCTGAAGCAATTTTTTTATCCAATTCTTTAAAGCTTTGAACTAGGTCTTCATCAACTTCTCTTAATTCGTTGAAATCATCAAAGGTTACAAGATGAAGCTCATTGTACTTTGCCATCATCTCTTCTCTTTCTTCTATATTTAGATTTTGATATTCCTCCTCATTCATAGGGCGTCCATCTTTTAATGCAATAGATAATAACCCCTGCTCCGTTGGGGAATAAACAAATCCATACTCATTAGACTTTTCGTTTAAGTGTTTTAATATTTCAGTTTTTTTCTGATTAGCTATCCTATAGATTTCATTCCTTCTACTTTCATACTCCATACCCTTAAAGCTTTCAGGAATAAGTTTCTTCAAGTTTTCAATAGTACCCTCTATTTCCTCCTTAAATTCCTTGCCCCTTCCAGGCGCCAAGCTTAATGCCTTTGGAGATTCCTTTTTCTTAAAATTATAAACATATATCCAATCAGAAGGAACAGGCTGCTTATTAGCAAATTCCTTGGCGATAGAGTTAGTAAATGTGCTTCTTCCTGTGCCTCCAATGCCTGTAACATAGATGTTATATCCCTTCTTCTTCATCTTAAGACCAAAGCTCAAGGCTTCAGCACCCCTTTTTTGTCCAATTATACCATGTAAAGGCTTTAATTGAGACGTATTTTCAAAGTGAAGATCCTTCAAGTTACATATGCTAGAAAGTTCTTCGGGCTTTAATCTAAAATCCATTGACATTTTATCACTCCCTAAGCTCCAAGTATGAGAAGAAATTGCATAACAATTTCATAACACCGTTAAATCAAAGCAGTTATCCATATATTCTAACTTATACCCAAAAGAATTATTTCTATATAATTATCCTCTACTAATATATGTCAATTTTCACAATTTATAAAAATATTAATGTTAACCCCTTCACAAGAAAACGTTCTCATGTTATTATTAACTTAAGTATTAAATATTAAGGAGGATGACTAAATGATAATTGGAGTTCCAAAGGAAATTAAGAGTCAGGAAAACAGAGTTGCCCTTACACCTGCAGGTGCCGATGCCCTTGTTAGAAATGGCCACAAAGTTCTTGTACAAGCCGGTGCAGGATTAGGCGCAAGCTTTACAGATGAAGAATATCTTGCCTCTGGCGCAGTGATGATTCCTGAAGCAGCAGACGTTTGGAAGCAAGCTGAAATGATTATCAAGGTAAAAGAACCTTTAGAATCAGAATATCAATACTTCAAGAAAGATTTAATACTATTTACTTATTTACACTTAGCAGCTGAAGAATCCTTAACAAAGGCATTGAAGGATGCGGGTGTTGTTGCTATTGCATATGAAACAGTTGAAAAGCCTGACAGATCCCTACCATTACTAGCACCAATGAGTGAAATTGCAGGACGTATGGCTATTCAAGAAGGGGCTACATTCCTTCAAAAGACCCGTGGCGGCAAGGGTATGTTAATCGATGGTGTTCCTGGTGTTGCCCCTGCTCATGTAGTAATTGTAGGAGCAGGAGTTGTTGGTACCGGTTCTTTAAGGAGAGCTATAGGATTAGGCTGTAGAGTCACTGTACTTGATGTAGTTGTTGAAAGATTGCGTTACTTAAATGAAGTATTTATGGGAAGAGTAGAAACCCTATACTCAAATAATTATAATATAATGGAAGCATGTAAGACTGCTGACCTAGTAGTAGGATCAGTGCTTATCCCTGGAGCCAAGGCACCTAAACTTATAACTGAAGAAATCGTTAAGGCTATGAAACCCGGAACAGTTATAGTTGACGTTGCTATAGACCAAGGTGGAAGCGTTGAAACAATTGAAAAGCCAACATCTCATGCTGAACCAACATTTGTAAAACATGGAGTAATCCACTACGCTGTTCCAAATATTCCTGGAGCAGTTCCTCAAACAGCAACACTTGCATTAACTAATGTAACTTTAGGATATGCTGTAAAGCTTGCTAATAAAGGATGGGTACAAGCTTGTAAAGAAGATAGAGCACTTGCCTTAGGATTAAATGTAGTTGATGGAAAAGTAGTTTATAAATCCGTAGCAGATGCATTTGGAATGGAGTACACTCCTGTCGAAGAAGTATTACACTAAATTTTAGTCCACCCACACATTTTAAAGCCCTGAGAATCTTCAGATTTTCAGGGCTTTCCATTTGGAACAACCAGAACTTACCACTTGTACTTTACTGTTCACTTTTCACTGTTCGTTGTTCACTGTTACTTTTTCCCAATATACCCAATACAAATGCCATCATTAATGCAACTGCTGATATTGCAAAAGGTGCCATAGAACTTAGATTATATGAAAATCCAGCTACTACTGAGCCCACTACTTCCCCAAGAGCCCTAATTGCATTATAAATTCCAGACATAAGTCCAACATCCGACTTTCCGCCTTCTACAGCCAAGTTTTGAAGGATTGGAATCAATATAGTTATAAGGGTAAAGAATACTAGATTCCAAAACATAAATTGATAAATAGATGGATTTAATACAATTATTATCCCAGAAATTGAAGCTATTAATAATATTCCAACCATTGATCTTTTAATATCCTTTTTCTTTATTATCCATACATTTATAGTTAGATTTGCGATTAACCCTACTGTCCCTGTAATAGCCTTCCATATACCATTTATAATTGGTTTGAAATCAAGCTCTTCCTTTAAATAATAGTTAAAGGCATTGTTGTTACTAGCAGAAGCTAGATTTATAAAAAAGGTCAATCCTAAAAATACAACCATCCAAGATGTAAAAACTTCCTTTGACTTCTTAGAATCCCTTAAAATATCCCATATAAATACCACCTTATTATTAGAACTAGCTTTAAGATTATAATTCGTTTCACCTACTATAAATTTAAAGCCTAAGCTAATAATAAAAATGGTTAAAGCTTGTATTAATATAACCTTTTGCGGAGATAAAAATCCTAATACGCCCCCGATTAGATACCCAATTGCATAGGATATAAGCATTGATGTAGTATACCTAGACATTGAAATACTTCTATTGTCTTCTGTTGTAGTATCTACTATTGCCGCCATAAGTCCACCACTAAAGCCTCCATTGGCTATACCTGAAACTCCTCTAAAGAATAATATACTCCCTAATGATGTTGAAAAGGCAAATCCTATTTGTCCTATGCTATATAAAAGAGTGGAAAAAAATAACACATTGATGCGACTCTTTCTATCTCCCCAACTGCCCCATATAGGTGCTGTAAGAAAGCTTCCAAATACCATCATTGCATAAGATGTTCCAAATATATGGTTTGGCATATTTAGAGCCGTAAAATGACTAGGTGTAACAGGATGGTGAAAATTTGTTGCCACCCATAAGAGTGAACTAAGTATCATTAGCTTTTTTAACTTGCTGTTCAATTATGTCCCTGCTTTCATATAATTCCTGTATTTATGTGCATCTAAGATAAAGTATAACATATATTTCCTATGAAGACCATAATGGAAGGACGAGTTTCCTCGTCCTTAAGCTTTTTTCCCTTAATCAAGCAAACAATCCAACAATTATAGGGATAGTAATCATAGATAATAGGGTGGTGGTCACCACTATAATGGTGGAATACTCGACCTCTTTTTCAAATCTTTCTGAAAAAATACTGGCTAATGTTGCTGTAGGCAAAGCCATTTGGATAATCACAGAATTAGCTACATTACTTGTATGTCCAATAAGTTTAAAGAACATTATAATCAATAATGGCATAATTATTAACTTTGTAAAATTAACATAATAAATGGTCCAGTCTTTTAAATGCTCCTTAATCTTTACTCTCCCTAAGATATAACCAATTGTTATCATTGAAAGTGGGGTTGTCATTGAACCTACGTACTTTATACTATTTACTAAAGCTGTAGGCAACTTGATTGAAAAAAACATTATTACGAGTCCCAATACTGTTGCTATCATTACCGGATTTTTTATAATATCCACAATTTGCTTTTTTATGTCCTTATCTTTGTCTATACCTTTATACAAGATTATTCCATAAGTAAATACTAATATGTTAAAAAACATACTAAGAACAGCTCCATATATGACACCTTCAGCCCCATATATGGCATATAAAATTGGTATCCCCATAAATCCGCCGTTTGTAAATATATTTGCAAACTTCACTACATTTTTCTTACTTCCCTTTATTGGGATTGCTAAAATCTGAGTAACTATAATAACAATTAAATATGCTATAAAACTGAACAAAAATGCTCTTTGAATATTCTCCATCAACCCATTATCAAAGCTCGTCATAAAGGAGGACATGATAAGCATAGGAAGAGATATATTTACTAATATAATATTTAAACCCTTATTGACTTCAGGACTTATTATGCCCCTTCTTTGAGTATAGACACCGATGAGCATTATCATAAATAAGGATGTTACTGCTGTTATTACTACAGACTCCATTTTCGAACCTCCCATATGATGATACAAAAGGCGACCAAAGGCCGCCCATTGTCACTAAACTACTCCCTTTTTCAATTCCTTATTAACTGTTCCTTTAAGCATCGATGAAACTGCTTGCAGAAGCGGGGGATATATTCACCTCGTTATATTGCACATGGACTATAACCACAGTCTTGGCACTCTGAACAACCACCTGTATGATTTAGCTTTCCACCACACATAGGGCATCTATCTGGATCTTCTTGTAGGGATTCTGCAGCAAGTTCTGTAATTTGAAGCTGCAATTCCTGTAATTTTTCCTGTCTATTCTTTGGTTTGTTTGTAATTAGGATTCCGCTTCTAGCACATCCATCCCTATAAATCGTAATTCCCTTTAATCCTCTTTCCCAAGCATAAATATACAGATCCTCAACTTGTTCTACAGTAAATTCATTTGGTACATTTACTGTAGAGGAAATACTTGCATCTATATATTGCTGCCATGCTGACTGTACCTCTATTCTAGACTTATAGTCTAAGTTTGTGGTTGTAACAAAGAAATCAGGTAGCTCCTCTTCTCTTCCCAGATTATTAATTTCCATGTATTCCTTAGCTATAGGAGTAAATACCTTGTAATAGGTATCTTCTGAATGCAATGACTCAGATTTTCTTGTATATGCCACCTGGAATATTGGCTCAACTCCGTTACTACACCCTATAAGGGTAGATATACTTCCTGTAGGTGCAATAGTTAAAAGCTGGCTATTTCTAAGACCATATTCTTTAATTAATTCCAATACATCTTCATCGGCATTGGATAATAGGAATGGGGACTTTAATATAGCTTCCTTATTGTATCTAGGGAAAGGACCTTCTTCCTTAGCTAGCAATGCAGATTGTCTTAAAGCTTCATTAATCATAGTTCTTCCAATTTGGTGGATTAAACTTATGGATTCACTGCTTCCGTATTTTATACCAAGCTTAACAAACATATCAGCTTGCCCCATAATCCCAAGTCCAATTTGTCTTAAATCCCTTGACATCTCCCTTTGTTGCTCTAGAGGATGAAGGTTCATATTCTCATCTAAAATTTCATTTAAATATATTACTCCGTTATGAACTAATTCAATGAACTTTTCAAACTCAAATCTAGCATATCTTGTAAATGGATTTTTAACGAATTCACTTAAATTAATGGAAGATAAATTACAGGAACCAAACGCTGGCAAGGGTTCTTCCTAATTATTATCGTAAAGGCTTTTTATCCTCTACTTCTGGAGCTTTCGCTCATACTTCTTATGCCAGAATAAGAAGATACGTCTGTCGATTCAGACCAGTCTAGCATACATTTTCTATAAATTCTTTAAGATATTCTAACAAATCTTTTCTTGAGTCTCTACCAGATACGGCCTTGCTGATAGTTCTCCAGTCAAATATATTGTATTTTGCAGCAATACTATATATTTCGTTTAATTCAGTAGATATCCTATTCTTAGGGCAATTAAGAATAAGCTCTATATTATTTTCTGACCAATTTAATACTTCTTTTCTTAATTTACATCTATTAATTTTAGCAATTAGTGATTTAGCTTCGCTTGCCGCTTTTGATGTACTTGTTAAATTAATTACCGAGGCACATTTTTTCGAACAATATATTCTCTTTTCAGCTTCCCACTTCGGCAAGCGAAGCTTTGTTCCACAGACTGGACAAATTATATCAACATGTTTCTCTTTACTAACTTGTTTCCATTTTAAAGTTGCTTTATTTAAGCCATCTTTCATTCTTAATGCTAATTCTTCATCTTGCCAATTGAACTTTTTCTTAATAGAGATTTTATTTAGGGTATCTATAGATTTTTTCCCACTAATACCACCCGTCATAAGATTATATCCGATATACTTATCTGTAGCATTGTAATACTTAATCCAATAGTCTTCCTTAAAATTGAGTTCTTGCCTAGTTCTAACCTCTTCTATAATTTCAATTTTAAAATTTTCTACTCCATACTTATTTAATGCATTATGGAAATAGTTATTAGGCCTAGTACCCTCAATCTCGCATTTAGCTTCACTAACGTGCTTGTTTAATCTCTGCTCTATTTTTTTTGTTGTTTGCCCTATATAAATTTTATTATTAATTAGATTTGTTATTTTATAAATATACATAATATTCACCTTTAAGAATAATATAGTCGAGCACTCGTGGATAGATTATATTTATTCACTATCTATGCGTTACGGTGGCATTTAACCTTTCGCAATTTAAATGCTTACCTCGGTATTACCATATCCTTTAGACTTGGACTTAGGCTTCACCGATTTTGCTCGATTTTTTACTTGAGCCAAAGTTATTTAGCACAAGGATTTACTCCGGTATATTCGAATGTTTCATCTTCACTCATTAGGTGCCAGTTGTTTATTCTATCTTGGTATAGGATACCTGGTTCCGCCATATTCCAGTTATTCTTTGCTAAGATTCTAAATAATTCTCTAGCATTTATCTTCTTTGAGATTTCCTCACCAGTTGCATCTACCTTAAAATATAGTTCGTATTCACCATTATGCTTAACTGCTTCCATAAATTTATTATCTATATTTACGGAAATATTTGCATAAGTAACCTTGTTCAGGTCATTTTTTACATCTATAAAATCTTGAATATCTGGATGACTAACATCCATATTTAGCATAAGGGCACCACGTCTACCCCTCATACCAATTAGACCAGTGACAAGTGAATAAAGGTCCATAAATGATACTGCTCCTGTAGTGGAACTAGCAGCATTATTTACTCTTGCTCCCTTAGGTCTTAGTTTAGATAGAGCAAGTCCAACTCCCCCACCGTATGAATAAGTTCTTGCTAGGTATTTGGCCGTATCAAAGATTGATTCGATATTGTCCTCCACCTTTGGCATTACATAACAGTTACTAAGTGTAATCTTTCTTCCTAGCTTGTCCAGTCCACGACCTGCTAAAATCCTTCCTGCTGGCATAAACTTCTTGTCCTTAATAGCCTTCTTTATAGGGCTATTATTTCCGCTTACCCTGTCTAAAAACTGGTCAAAGGTCTCAGAATCATATCTGTACTTCTTCTCATATATATCCCTTTGAAGATCAGTCATATTCCAACCTTGCTCTCTAAGCTTTGTCCTCTCTTCTCTGTAGATAATATATTTCTTACCGGCATCAGGTCTTAATTTCATTAGCTCAATTTCCACTAAGTCCTGTATCTGTTCGATATTAACTGTCTCTAGATTGCTAAATTCATTGAAAACAGTCTCAGCAATCCTTTTTGCAATTACTTCATCTACACCCTTTTCAGTTTCCTTCATAGCCTTGCCAATGGCTATTTCTATCTTATCACTTTCAAACTCGACAATCTTACCATTACGCTTTTCAACCTTTAACATTAACAAGCCTCCTACTTCTTTATTTTAGCAAGTATAAAAATTGCAAAATTCAACTATATCTTGTGTCTTTTATATTTTACCATACAATATGTACTAAATCTATCATAATATATATATATAATATAATAATAGGACCTAAGTCTTGTATAAGTATAAATTAGCCCCAGAGCAACATAAATACCCTGAATATTATATTATCCAGAGTATTTTTCATCTAATTATTGTACTTTTTTGACTAACCTAGGTATTCCTTTCATTTGGTCTTTAGAGGATACTGATATCTTATATATGTGGTCGGCTATTCTCTCAAAATGGTTAATTATCTCGATGAAAACAACACCTGATTCAATCGTACATCTTCCTTGTTCAAGTCTTTCAATATGATGCCTTTCAAGTTCCTTTGAGTAACTATCAACCTTGTCTTCAAGTTCCTTTATTTCTTTCAAGACATCCATATTGTTAATGCTGTCATTCTTCAAAACAAATATAGTTTTTTCAATCATTGCTACTACTAAATCTCTCAACTCTTTTAATTCCTTAACTGCAGTATCAGAAAATACAAGATTTTTTTCTTGTTTCTGGATAATGAGTTTAGAAATATCTACTGAACGGTCCCCCATTCTTTCAATATTGTTGATGCTATTAATCATAGCAGGAACCATTATAGAACTCTTGTCAGACAAAGGCTGCTTTGAAATCTCAACTACATACTTAGTTATCTCTTTTTGCAATAAATTTATTATCTCTTCATATTTATACAATTGTTCATAGTCATTAAAGTTTAGGTCTAAGATGCCATCTAATGATTTAATGATCATATCCTTAGAATACTCTGCCCCTCTTATTATTTCAGATAGAGAAGCCTTAAAAGCAGCTGCAGGAGTACTTAGTAGCAGCTTATCTAAATATATGGCACGGTTTTCGTGAATTTGTTCTTCTTTTCCTCTACCAACGATAATAGTCTCAAGAAATTTAACAAAGTATTTATTTAAAGGTAAAAATATAATAGCAGTAACCAGATTAAACAAAGTATGTGAATTAGCAATCTGTGCATCTAATCCTGCTCTTGGTTGAAAATATTGGGTAAATCCTTCTATCAGTTTAACAAATAATGGAAATCCCAATATAACCAACAATACACCTATAATATTGTATAATGTATGTCCCCACGCTGTTCTTCTTGCGTTTAGAGAACCGTTCATACTAGCTAGCTGCGCTGTTACACAAGTACCTATATTATCACCAAGCATAATTAGAACAGAAGTTTCAAGATTAAGTAAACCAGCCTGCCCCAATACCATAACAAGCCCTACAGTAGCAGCACTACTATGAACCATTGCAGTTGCTACTATACCCAATATTATAGCTATAAAAGGATTTGAAGCATATGTAAGGAAGAACTTCTGAAAAGCTTCATTTTGTTGCATAAAAGGAACTCCTGAATTTAAGATGCTTAGGCCTAAAAACATTATCCCAAAGCCCATTACTGCGTCCCCAATGTTCTTAATTGTCTTGTTTTTAGAAAACATGGAAACGGCAAATCCAATGCCTAGTACTGGAAGCGCAATTTCTGTAAGCTTAAACCCAAAGCTAAAAGCCATTAATTGTGCAGTTATTGTGGTACCGATATTTGCACCATAGATAACTCCCATAGCCTGAGGCAAAGTCATAAGTCCAGCACTTACAAATCCTACTGTAAGAACTGTCACTGCTGTGCTTGATGATACAAGTGCTGTAAGAAATGTCCCTACTAAAAAAGCACTCCAAACCTTTCCCGTCAAGATTGAGAGCATTTTCTTCATCATTTCCCCTGATGCCTTTTCAAGACCGTCCCCCATTTTTTCAACACCATACATAAGTAATGCTGTTCCACCCATAAGTCCAAAAATCAGCTCTTTCATAATTCCTCCGATAGATTTAAAATTATCCTTGCACCCCTATTTTATTCTACTATTAAATACAAGTAAATAGTAAGCTAAATTTAAATTGAGGGCCGCGGCATTAATTTCTTAATGATACAGCCCTCAAATAAAGGGGATATTAGCTTTTATGAATACTCCTATTTAATAAAAGAGGAATCCTGATTTATTGTAAGTCATCTTAATTTACTTATTTTATATACCTGATGACATCAGTACAGCTAAAGCTATGGAGTTTAGCTTAGCTTCTTGATTATCAGCTCTTGATGTCAAAACAATAGGAGCTTTAGCGCCAACTATTAGACCTGCTGATTTTGCATTCGCTAAGAAAGTTAAGGCTTTATATAATACATTCCCAGATTCAATATTAGGCGCCAATAGAATATCTGCATCTCCTGCAACTATGCTATCTATACCTTTGATCTTTGCAGATTCTTTATTTATAGCATTGTCTAATGCAAAGGGACCATCTACTATACAGCCCTTTATCTCACCATTTTTATTCATATCAGCCAATTCCTTAGCATGTACTGTAGCTTCCATCTTAGGATTCACCTTCTCCTTTGCAGCCAGAACAGCTACTTTAGGACAATTTACACCAATTGAATGGGCTAGGCCTACAGCATTTTCTATTAGTTGCTTCTTTTGATTTAAATCTGGAGCCAGAATCATAGCCGCATCTGTTACAAAGAATATTTTATGATAAGTAGGGACATCAAAAACAGCTATGTGACTTATAATGTTTTCACCTCTAAGTCCAATCTCCTTATCTAAAACCTGCTTCATAATGATAGATGTATCAACCAAGCCCTTCATCAACACATGAGCGTTCCCACTACTAACTAATTCCGTGGCTATCCTTGTTGCCATTACAAGATCCTTTTCGTCAACTATTTCTACACCTTCTAAAGAAAAATCAATTTCATGGGCAATTTTACTTATCTTATCTTTATCTCCAACAAGTATCGGGTCTGCAATGCCTAGCTCTTTAGCTTGTTTAACTGCAGCTAAAACATCCATATCCTCAGCAACGGCTACTGAAACCTTCTTAGGCCCCTTTTTCCTGGCAAGCTCTAATAATTCATTAAAATCTTTTGCCATCATAACACCTCTTTATAAAAATCCATGTAAGAAAAACTAAACAATTATACTGTTAATATAACTTGTTTAGTCATCCTATACTTAAACGAGTTACTTATTTTTACTCATTTCATGGGCTACTTCAATTATCCAGTCTTCTTGACCACCAACAGCTTTACGGTTTCCAAGCTCGATAAGCACATCTCTCATGTCAACATTAAATCTCTTAGCTGCCCTCTTAGCATGTAGCATAAAGCTTGAATATACTCCTGCATATCCTACTATCAATGCATCTAGATTGGTCTGAGGTTGTAATCCCTTGCTCTCCAATACAGGAACTAGAGCCTCTGTACTGGCATCCATTGTCTTATAAAGGTCAGCATTATGCTCAATATTCATTCTATTTAATACAGCTACTAGGGTTTCTGTAGAAGTATTTCCTGCTCCTGCACCTAATCCTGATAATGAGCCATCTATATAGGTTGCTCCTGCTTCTATGGCTGCAAGGCTGTTAGCAATAGCAACACCAAGGTTGTTATGACTATGATGTCCTATAGGAACCTTTAATGCTTTCTTTAAGGCCCCAATTTTTTCCTTAACCTCATGTGGTAGCATTGCTCCTGCTGAGTCTGTAGCATAAACTACATCTGCTCCGTAGGATTCCATCTTTAGAGCTTCTTCAACCAATCTATCAACATCAGTTAAATGAGCCATCATAAGGAATCCCACAGTAAATAATCCCATTTCCTTTGCAGCTCTTATGTGTTGCTCAGATATATCTGCTTCTGTACAATGGGTAGCAATTCTTACAGCATTAGCTCCACATTCCTTTGCCTTCTCTAAGTCCTCTACGGTACCAATTCCAGGTATAAGTAAAACTGCTAGTTTTGCATTTTTAACTACTGAAGCTGCTGCTTTAATTAAGTCATACTCATTATGACTTCCAAAACCATAGTTAATAGTTGAGCCAGTTAAGCCATCACCATGACCTACCTCAATCATATCAATCCCTGCTCTATCAAGAGCTCCGGCAACCTTTATTATATCTTCAGGGGATAACTTATGAGATACTGTGTGGCTACCATCTCTTAAGGTTGTATCAGTTAAAAATATCTTAGTCATTAACAGCACCTCCCATTAGCTTTTTAGCATAGGTTTCAGCAATATTTACTGCTGCTGCATTGATTATATCAAGGTTACCTGAATATACCGGAAGATAATCTCCAAGTCCCTCTACTTCTATCATACATGTTACTATATCGTCCTGAATTATTGGCTCCAATAAGATTCTATAGCCCGGAACATATTCCTTAATCTTTTCCACCATTTTATTAACCGCATCCTTGACAAGATTAATATCAGGATTTTTCACCTTAGTATAAATGGTATTTCTCATATATATTGGAGGTTCAGCTGGATTCAATATGATTATTACCTTCGATGCATCAGCTCCGCCTACTTCTCTAAGGGCTCTTGATGTGGTTACAGTAAACTCATCTATGTTTCTTCTAGTTCCCGGTCCTGCACTCTTGGAGCTTATAGACGAAACAATCTCTGCATATGCAACATCTACTGCTTCATTAATAGCGGCAACTATTGGAACAGTTGCTTGACCTGCACATGTTACCAGATTTACATTCTCCTTTTCAAGCATTTCATCAGTCATATTAACTGCAGGAACACAATAAGGTCCAACTGCTGCAGGAGTCAAATCGATTGTGAACTTTCCTGCTTCTTTTAATAGTGGTGCATGTACTAAATGAGCTGAAGCACTTGTACAGTCAAAAACTATTTTAATATCCTCTTCATCTAGAATAGCTTGAACACCATTTGTTGACGTTCTAATGCCCATATTATTTGCATAGTCAATCCCCTTAGAAGGCTTTACGTTTACTATCAATTCAGGCTTTAGATATTTACTTCTACCTAATTTATAAAGCAGATCCAAACCAATATTCCCAGGTCCAATAATACCTACCTTAATCTTTTCCATTGAATCACCCCTTTAAATTTGTCTATTCAAACTTAACCTTTACATCCCCTAATTCAGAAAATTTAGCCGTAAATTCATCGCCTCTATCAGCAGCAAGCATGGCAGATAAGGCTCCTGATAATACAACTTCACCCTTCTTTAAAACTACACCATACTCATGCAATGTATTAGCAAGCCAAGCTACGCAAAATGCTGGATCTCCAAGAGTCGCAGAACCATACCCTGTATTGGCCAATTCTCCATTCTTATAGAAATCCATCTTTATAGCTTGCAAATCAATTTCTCTTGGGTCTATTTTTTTATCGCTGATTACATACATACCAGAGGAAGCATTGTCAGCCACAGTATCGATTATCCCAATTTTCCAATCTGCAATTCTACTATCTACAATCTCAATGGCAGCAGATACATAATCTGTAGCATTTATAACATCCTCAACCCTAGCATTAGGCCCTACAATATCCTCTTTGAGTACAAAGGCTATTTCCCCCTCTACCTTAGGTTGAAGCATTGTGCTTCTCTTTATTGTATTATTCTTAACTTCCATGCTATCAAGAAGGTGACCAAAATCAGGTTGATTTACTCCTAACATATTTTGAACTGCCAAGGATGTCAATCCAATTTTTTTACCAGTAATCTTCCTACCCTCCGACAACTCTTTATCAATATTTATTAGCTGAATTTTATACGCATCTGCCATTTCTAAATCATTATTAGATTTAGAGATGGGCTCAATTGCAATACAAGTTCTTTCTGAATTTTTCAAAGCGGCTGCTAATTCCTCAAATTTTCCTTGACTCACTATAGCCCTCCTTTATGCTATTCGATTATACCAAACTTCGTTCTCATCATCTTGCTTGCAAAAGGGCCTACTTTGGCCCATATATCTTTACTTTGCTTCGTCTAAGAAAACATTTACTATTTGTGCAAATTCAGCAGCATGCTCAATTTGTGTCCAGTGTCCACAATGTCCGAATATGTGAAGTTGAGCATTATCTATTAGATTGATTAGTCTATATGAGTTTTCAACTGGAATAACCTGATCTTCTCTTCCATGTACTATTAATGTTGGCTTATTGATGCCTTTAATTTCTTCTTCACTTCTCGCCATGGATTCAACCCATTGTTGCCTTGGAGCTGGGAACATTGATGAGAAGGATTCCTGGAAGCCAGGCTCTATACTTGCTTCATATCTCATCTTAGCTAAATCATCTGTTGCAATTGCACTGTTATATACAAATGTACCTATCATATGCTTCATATTCTCAACAGAAGGAGTATAACCCCAAACATCATCTAATCCCTTTGTAATAGGGAAATCAATACCCATTGACCCCATCAGAACGATTTTTCTTATTCTTTCTGGATAATCTACTGCCATATTAATAGCTAATCCTCCGCCAAATGAGTTTCCAACTATATCCACTTGTTCGATTCCTAGAGCATCCATAAAATCTATTAATTGTTTTACCCAAGTTTTCATTCTAAGTGCTAGTCCTTCAGGCCTATCAGTAAATCCAAATCCTACGAAGTCCGGAGCAAGAACTCTTCTTGATTTTGATAATATAGGAATTACAAGTCTCCAGTTTGCCCAAGCACTAACTCCAGGTCCTGAGCCATGGGCTAAAATCAAAGGAAAGCCCTCTCCTACATCATGGTAATTAGTATAATAATCTCCTGTCTTAATCCTATTTGCTATTTCAGGTCTTGTCATTATTTAACCCCCCTTAATTTAATTTATTTTCTTACAGTATCCACATAACTGTTTGAGGAATATAAGTTATAATCATTAATGCCACTATAAGAGCCGCTAAGAATGGTAAACATTCTTTACTCATATCCTGTATACTTACATCAAAAATCCTTCCAGCTGTAAACAAGGTTATTCCAAATGGTGGTGTAAGCATGCCAATTGAAAGATTTGTACAGATGATCATACCAAAGTGGATTGGATGTATTCCCATAGCTGTTGCAATTGGTAGTAGTATTGGCACTGCAATATATTGAATAGAACCAGCTTCCATAAAACAACCAGCTATTAGGATAATTACGTTAATCATCAATAAAAGTACTATATTGCTTCCCGTCCAGCTGTTTATAAGTGAGAAAGCAGCCTGAGGGATGCCATCATAAACCATTAAGTAAGCAAACAATGTAGCTGAAGCCATGATAATCATCAATGTAGCCGTTGAATTAGCAGCATTTAAAAATATGTCCGGTAATTCGCTAAACTTCATATCCTTGTAAATAAATATACTGACGATTACTGCATAAGCACAGGCGATAACTGCTGATTCAGTAGGAGTAAAGATACCTGCAAAAACACCACCTACAATTATGAAAGGTGTACCAAATGCCCATAATGCATTTAATATCATTTTTATTTTTGATTCATGTGAATAATCATCCATTTCCGGTACACCTTCTAGTATGATTTCACCGGAAGCAATTTTCTTTGCCCTGTCCATATACCCACGCTTCATAGCTAATATAACAGTTGGAACTATAAGCGAAAGACCTACAATTGCTCCTGTTGGGAATCCAACCTTATATAAATCGGCGATAGAAACCCGTGCTAGTACTCCATATATGACAAAGCCTATACTTGGAGGTATAATATTATCCATTGGTGCTGCGGCTGCTATTAATGTTGCCGAAAACTTTCTGCTATAGCCACTTCTAAGTAAGCCTGCATACATAACCCCACCTATAGCTGCTGCTGCTGCAATAGCACTACCGGAGATAGCTCCAAAGAACATTACTGCTATTATTGCAACTATACCCATACCACCATGAATGTTCCCAACAAGTCCATTAATCAAGTGTACAATTCTTCTTGCGATACCACCATGGTTCATTAATTCACCTGCTAATACGAAGAAAGGAATAGCTAAAAGTGCTGCTGAGTCTACACCTGAAAACAAACGCTGTATAAGTACGATCGGGCTCATGTCATTCATAAATATATAAATAAGAGATGTAAGACCCATTGAAGCCACAATTGGAACTCCCAAAACCAGAAATAATATCAGAAAACCAAATTATAATGGTACCTATAGATAGGACACTTGAAAAAAGTGTGTAATCTATAGGTGC
>CAZAJU010000015.1:18362-29745 GCA_964485455.1 uncultured Tissierella sp. | reverse complement strand
CGCCAGAAATTAAATTCTGGCGCTTTTTATTTTATCTATGAACCCTATTTTACGCTTTCCATTCTGCTTCTAACAGATTTTTCAATTTCATTGATTTTATTAATTGAATCCTCTTTTGAGCTACCCTTTGTATACATGTATAACTTGATCTTAGGCTCAGTTCCTGATGGTCTAATTGCATACCAGGACCCATCATCCATATAATACTTCAATACATCTGAAACCCCAGCATCTGTTTTATCATAAAGGTAATCAATAGTTTTTTCAAGCTTCATGCTACCTATTTCTTTAATAGGATTGTTTCTTATATCCTTCATGATTCTACCTATAAGCTGCTGGCCTTCCAAGCCTTCAAGCACGATGGAAATAAGCTTTTCATTGTAATATCCATATTCGGAATACAAATCTTCCAGAACTTGTAGTAGGCTTATACCCTGCTTCTTATAATAAGCAGCCATTTCTGCAACCATCATTGATGAAACCACAGCATCCTTATCTCTTACTAAAGTTCCATATACATATCCTATACTTTCTTCATATCCAAAGATTAATTCATATTCTTTAGTAGTATCCCATTGATTTGGAAGAGCACAGATATTCTTAAAACCAGTCAATGTTTCGAACATCTTAACTCCATATTTATCTCCAATTGCCTTTCCAAGGTCTCCTGTAACTATACTCTTTGCTATTGCAGCATTCTTTGGAAGGTCTCCTTTTTCATGTCTTTGAGTTAAGATATAGTTAATAAGTAGTGCACCTGTTTGATTTCCATTTAGGAATGTATATCCATTGCCGTTATTCACAGCCATAGCTACCCTATCACAATCAGGATCAGTAGCTATAAGTATTTCTGCCCCTTCTTTTTCTCCTAATCGTGCAGAATATTCAAAGGCTTTTGTATCCTCTGGATTTGGATAACCTACAGTAGTAAAATCTGAATCTGGATTTTCCTGCTCAGGAACCACAATTATATTTGTAAATCCTCTTTCTCTCAATATCCTTCTTACAGGGATATTTCCTGTACCGTTAAGAGGTGAATAAACTATCTTTATATCCTTATCCACATCTTCATTGATAGACATTTTTAATAACTCTGAGATATACTCATCATCTATTTCTTTACCTATTATTTTAATAAGACCCTTTTGTATTGCTTCATCTAAGTCCATAGACTTAATGTCATTAAAGCTGATCTTATCGATTTCTCCCAGTATTTCATCTGCAATGTCATCTAGAATTTGAGAGCCTTCTTCCCAATAAACCTTGTATCCATTGTAGTCCTTTGGATTGTGGCTAGCTGTAACTACTATACCAGAGATACAGTTTAATCTTCTCACAGTATATGATAATACTGGTGTAGCTCTAATATCATCAAAAAGATACGCCTTAATTCCATTAGCAGCTAAAACTCTAGCAGCGATTTCTGCAAATTCAGCAGAGTAATGTCTAACATCATATGCAATGGCAACGCCCCTGTTCATTGCTTCTTGCCCTTTAGAAATTATAGTCTGAGCCAATCCTTGAGAAGCTAGGGACACAGTATATATATTCATTCTATTTGTGCCTGCTCCAATCTTACCCCTAAGACCAGCTGTCCCAAATTTAAGGTCAGTATAAAATCTGTCTTGAATTTCATCCTCATCTGTTAATGATTTTAACTCTTCTCTTGTTCCAGAATCAAAATACTCATCATTTAACCATTGATTATACTTGTTTTTGTACTCCACAAATATTCCCCCTTTGTATCATGTGATATATTTAATTATACCCTATATGAAAACAAATTTCACTTTCTATTAGGTATCTTTAGTATGTTTATTATCAATATTCTTGTGTTAAACTGAAAAATTCTAACTTATACTAATAGCTTCTAATTTAAAATATATAAGACCTTTCTGTAAGGAATAGTTTGTATACCTATCATCTAAGGAATAAAACGCCATTCTACCCCAATTAGAATTATACTCATGATAAATATACCTATTGTTATCATGAGCAACTCCATAGAATTAAGACTAAATTAGGTGTTAGATTACTTATTTTGGGTATAATGAAAAAAAGAAAGGAGAGGTGCACATGGTGAAGGTAAAAGTATTTTCGGATTATGCTTGTCCATTCTGTTATCTAGGTGCATGTTTATTGAATAGATTGAAAGAAGAGGGTCTTGAATTGGAAGTTGAATGGTTTCCTTTCGAGTTGGATCCTCATGCACCACTTGAAGGAAGCGATTTATACAAGCTATATTCTGAATACTATGTAAACAATTCAATTAATTACCTAAATAATTTAGGTAAGGAATATGGTATAGAATACAATAATAAAAACGGAAAGTTCAATACTCGCAGGGCACATTTGGGCGGATACTATGCTAAAGAAGAAGGTAAATATGATTTATATCTTATGGCTATGTTCAAAGCATACTTCACCGATGGCATAAACCTAGGGATTAAAGAAGAAGTAGATAAGGTAGCAAGTAGTATAGGACTGGATATCCATAAGATGAATGAAAAAATCGATTCCGGTGAATATGATAAGCTTTATGAAAAAGCACAAGAACAAGCTCAATCATATAATATCCAAAGTATACCAGCCTTTATTTTGGATGAAAAGACAAAACTCTCTGGAATAAAGGACTATAAACTATTCAAAGAGGATTTTATAGAAGCAATTGAGAATAAATAGATTTAAAATATGCATACAATATTTAGCTTGAACGGGGGTATTTATATGACTAAAGTAATTAAAAAAGATGGAAGAATTGAAGATTTTAATAAGGACAAAATGTTAACCAGTATATCTAATTGCGCAGATGATGTTAATATCGTATTCAATAAAAAGGATTTAGATATTATTGGAACAGAAGTAGAAAAAAAATTAGGTGAGATTAGAAATGATGGCTCCAATACTTCTAGCTTTGAAATAAGAGCAGTTCTTGTTGATGTTTTAGATAGATTGGGCTTTAAAAAAGCAGTAAATGCCTATATCGAAGGAAGACTTATTAAAAAATCCAAATAAATAAATTAAAGCATAAGGGTTGAGGTAATTCTCAGCCCTTATGCTTTAAACTTAGTATCATCCAACATCATTAGAAAGTGTTCTTCCATAAGACGAAGAATTGATTTCCCATCTTTTATGCTTCTTCTTAGCTCCTCCTGAATCTCCCTTATCTTCATTTCATCCTTTAAAAGGTCTGCTTTGTTAAAAGGAAAGTTGTCTAGAAGCCTAGCTATATCCATTTCCTCTTTTTTTATTCTATCCTCAAAAACTTTAATCTTTTCACCTAGCTCATTTAAAGGAATTTCCTCATTTTCCTCTAGGGCTTTAGCCTCATCTTGGGCAAGCTTAAAGAGTATCCTAAGAAATTGAAACTCTGCATTTTCGTAGGCTAATTGGGCTTTCTCCCACAATGTCTTTTGAATTTCATTAAGGCCTGGATTGATATCTGGAAGTATTAGTTTTGCTATATTCACATAATATCTTTTCAACTCCGCAAATTCTTCATCGCTTAATCTGGTCAAATTATCAAGATAACCAGCTATTTCAATTTCGCTACCATTAGAATCTAAAATATCTAAAAAGTCCCTAAATTCATTTTTTATCTCCAATTCAATCATCGATAAGTTTATAGGAACGTTTTGACTTATGGCTTCCTGGGCAAGCTCAATTTTTCTTTTAGCAGCAGCTAGTTTAATATCCAAGTCATACAGCTCATGCTCCAGATATCCTATTTTCATAATATAATCAGTCTTAAGATCAAAGAACTTGTGCTTTATAAGACATTCCTTTTCCTCTATGACACATATCATTTTTTCCTTAGTTCTTTGGTATCTTTTAAGAGTCTCATCATATTCGATTTGGAATTCAGCCTCGGTCAAAACCCCACCTCCATTATACATGCATTGTCTTCCAAAGATTATAATATCTAATTGCATTGTTTCTTACATCTTCCAATTCCTCAGCAGTAACTTGGCGAATGACCTTACCAGGTGAGCCCAAAACCAATGAGTTAGGTGGAATAATCTTACCCTGGGTCACTAGAGCACCAGCACCTATTATACAATTTTCTCCTATGACGGCACCATTTAGTACTATAGCTCCCATACCTATAAGGCAATTGTCTCCAATAGTACAGCCATGGATAATAGAATTGTGTCCCACAACTACATAATCCCCAAGTATTGCTGGCATATCTACCTCGTTATGAACAGTTGAATTATCTTGTATATTAGTAAATTTACCAATCTTAATAGACTCTATATCCCCTCTTAAAACAGCATTATACCAAATGCTAGATCCTTCACCTATAGACACATCTCCAAGGACTTGAGCAGAATCTGCTACAAAGGCTTCCTTATGCACAATAGGTTTCTTATCCTTTAAATCTCTAATCACATAAATCCCTCGCAATCATTATTCTATTAATTATTATAATGTTTTATCACTAATTATGATTAAGTTAAAAGCATCGAAATTTAAATCGATGCTTCTAACTTAAGTCTCATAGTAAATTCAGAAATAATACTCCATCATTTTAGATCTTTTGCATTTTCTAGATACTCTAAAGGAAGGTCCCAATCCTCATAGCCTTTCTTTAGTATTTGATAATAATGCTCTGGGGGAGCTTCTAGCTTTTTATCCACCATAATATATGCAAAAGCATCGTACCTATTCCCCTTATCATCCTCTACCTCTATTATTATTCTAGTATATAAATCTGGATACCCTTCAAGCCTGTCCAAATCTATACGCTCTTGTTTTGATATAAGGTACAAAGCACCTAGTACAGTGCTACCTTCATTTTGGATAATATCCGCAAGCTCATTAAATACTAGCTTATAGTCTTTTAAATAGACCTTCTTTAGAGGAATAGCCTCCGCACATCTTGATTTCATGTATTCCTTACTTAAATTGCTTGCATATGCAAAATATAACATAGACTCCACCCTCCATTTAATTTATATTGATAATTTACCCAAAGCTTAGTTAGAAAACACAAAGTAATTTGTTAAAATATTAACTAATATAGAGCTTGCATCTGTTAATATTTTATCACTGTTATGACAACTTAAATACAACTTTATGACAACAAGTCCAACCCTTGTAGATTTATGTCCGAAACCTTAATCGACAAAATCTACTCTTTTTTTAATTATAGAACTTTAAGGTAAAATTTGTCGACTTATACTTTTTTATAATTCGACATTATTTTTAAATCAATCTTTATTGAAAATTTGGTCGAAATATAGCTAAGAATTCTAGAAATTTTGTATCATTATATAAAAGTATTTGGTATAATTTTTAATAGTTTGTTCCCAACACGATTATATAGGAATTTATGTTTTACATATTAAATATAGGAGATAATAGAAATATGAGAAATGAGGGAAATATAAAGGAGTTTTTTAAACACAAGAAAATTGAAATAGTTATTCTAGTATATCTATTAGTTTTACTATTTACTGGATTATTGATGCAGCCATTTGAACAGCTGATATCAGGACTATATAAGATACTTACCGATCCAGGATTACTTATTACAGATTATATGGTAGTAGGTGGTATAGGACCTGCATTTGTTAATGCTGCAACTGTTGGATTAATTGGGTATCTTATTTTGATCATTAACAAAGTATCTTTTAGAGGAATGGCTATAGCATCTATATTTTTAATGTCTGGATTTGCTTTTATGGGAAAGAATATCTTATCCATAATCCCCATAATAATTGGTGTTTATGTTTACAGCAAAATTACAGGCAGAGAGTTTGTAGTTAGTATCTATCCTGCATTATTTGGTACTGCACTAGCTCCTATAGTTACCCAGGGCTACTTTGGTTTCGGTTGGGGACTATTTGAAAGTATAATAATTGGAGTTCTGGTTGGAGTAGTTCTTCCACCTTTAGCAAGTCATGTTCTTATTTTTCATGAAGGTTATAATCTTTATAATGTAGGATTTGCATCAGGGATTATAGGTCTTATTTTCTTTAGTATTCTTAAGGGAATGGGTTATGAAAGCAAATCCGTTCTTATATGGGGAACTGAGTTTGATGGTTTTTTAAGACCATATTTGATTATATTATTCATCTCCATGATAATTCTAGGTATCATCTTGGGTAAGCACAGACTCAAGGACTACTTGAAGATTTTAAAGCATCCTGGTATTATGGTTACGGATTTTACCGTTATTGCCGGTTTTGGCAACTCTTTAATCAACATGGGTTTAGTAGGACTTATAGGGGTATTGTACATTACTCTAGTAGGAGGAAACTTCAATGGCGCCACTATTTGCGGTATCCTTACAATGGTTGGATTTGCTGCTTTCGGTAAACATCCACTTAATATTACTCCAATTTTAATAGGGGTTTGGTTAGGAACACTGTTTTCTAATTATGAGGCAAATCAACCTGGTCCATTGTTATCAGCATTATTTGGAACTGCATTAGCTCCAATTGCAGGCCAATTTGGACCTATAGTAGGAATAATAGCTGGCATTCTTCAATTAAATGTAGCATCAAATGTTGGCGTTGTCCATGGAGCCTTAAATCTATATAACAATGGTTTTTCTGCAGGATTTGTCGCAGCATTTTTAGTTTCAATTATGAAAAGTATTAAAAAGGATTCTTAAGGAGGAGAAGTTTTGAAATCTATAAATAAAAAGGTCCAAGCAATAGTTAATGAGCTCATAGGCTATTCCCTATCCTCAGAGGCTAAAAAAATAGATTGTAGTATAAGCATAGATG
The DNA here is from genome assembly GCA_964485455.1 of uncultured Tissierella sp. Classification (GTDB taxonomy): domain Bacteria; phylum Bacillota; class Clostridia; order Tissierellales; family Tissierellaceae; genus Tissierella_B. The sequence goes on along the minus strand of CAZAJU010000015.1, from coordinate 23,008 downwards.
AAAATCAGGTCATAATTAAGGTACAAGACAATCGAAAGAGTATGGATGAAGAAACCCTAAATTATGTAAGAAGAATACTTAAGCAACCGCATAGAAAGGACATGGAGGAGTATTACGGTAATTTGGCAGGAGATATCTACGCAGGCGATGGTCTTCTTGGTTCCGGGCTTAATTTAATAGGTTTTCAATTAGATGGTGCAGAAATAGAAAGCTCTAAAGATGGAACATCTATCACAGTTAAAAAGAATATTGAATAATTAAAGATAATAGTAGAGACAATAAGGACCCTAATAAATCCCTAATGTCTCTATTTAATTACAGCTATTTATTGATTAAAAGTACATGTCTTCAGGACTAAGAAGTCTGCAATTCTTGCTGTCTTTTAGAACTTCCTTAGCTTTTTCCATATTATCACATCTTACAATTATTATGACTTTATTATTGTTTATAGGCAGACAGGCATAAGTGTATTCGATGGATATTTGATTTGCTGCCAGTTCTTTAACAGCATTAAGCAAGCTCCCCTTGCTATCATCTATTTCCAATCCGAGGACCTCTGTCTCCTTTACTGCAAGACCTGCTTCCTTTAATTTTTCAACAGCTTCCTTAGGCCTATCAAGTATCAACCTAAATATACCGTAATCCGACGTTTCTGCCACAGAAATGGATTTTAAATTGATATCATTATCTTTTAATATCTGCAATACTTTTTCTAACCTTCCAGGCTTATTCTCTAAAAATACAGATACCTGACTTATCATAAAAACACCTCCTAATAATGTCTTTTATCTATTACCCTTTTAGCCTTGCCTTCACTCCTAGGAATGCTTCTTGGCTCAACAAGAGTTACTTTAGCACTTATCTGTAGAACAGAAGAAAGCTTATGTTTAATAGTATTTGCTAGGGATTCTAAGTTTCTAATCTTATCTGAGAATAGGTTATCAGTTACCTCTACCTGAACTTCTAAGCAGTCTAAGGTACCTTCTCTAGTAACCACTAATTGATAATGAGGTTCAAGCTCACCAATTTGTAATAGCACATCCTCGATTTGTGAAGGAAATACGTTGACTCCCCGTATAATAATCATATCATCGGATCTTCCCATGACCCTATCCATTCTTACATGAGTTCTGCCACAATCACATACTTCATTGTGAAGAACCGTCAAATCCCTTGTTCTATAACGAAGTAATGGCATACCTTCCTTTGTAATGCTTGTAAATACAAGCTCTCCCATAGACCCATATGGTAATGGCTTTAGGGTTACGGGATCTACTATTTCAGGTAGGAAATGATCTTCCCAAATATGCATACCATTTTTACAGCTGCACTCTGAAGCAACTCCAGGCCCACTAATCTCAGATAAACCATAAATATTGTGAGCGCTTATATGTAGCTTCTTCTCAATCTCATTCCTCATACTTTCAGACCATGGTTCTGCACCAAATATTCCTGATTTTAAATGGAGCTCTTCAGGTGATATCCCGCTATCCTTCATGGCATCTGCTAAAAATAGTGCATAGGAAGGAGTGCAAGCTAAAAAAGTAGTATGAAAATCCTTCATAAGCATTAATTGTCGCTCAGTATTGCCAGAAGATATCGGAATGGTTGAGGCTCCTAGTTTTTCTGCTCCGTAGTGAAGGCCTAGACCACCAGTAAATAAGCCATATCCATATGCAATCTGAATTACAGAGCTTGAGCTACCTCCTGCTGCTACAATAGAACGGGCACAGACTTCAGACCAATTGTTGATATCCTCCCTTGTATAGCCTACTACAGTAGGCTTTCCTGTAGTACCTGAGGACGCATGGAGTCTTACTATTTGACTTAAATCCGTTGCAAAAAGGCCATAAGGATAATTATCCCTTAAATCCTGTTTTACAGTGAAAGGTAGCTTGTATAAATCCTCTATACCCTTTATATCCTCAGGATAAATATCTAATTCCTGGAACTTATTTCTATAAAAAGGCACATTATGATATATACTTCTTAACATCTTCAAGAGTCTTTCGTTTTGAATCTCAGTTAATTCTCCTCTCGATATGGTTTCCATTCTCTCATTCCAATACATACTATCACCCCTATACAAGCTCCATGCCAAGATTTAAAGCTTTCTTATTTAAATCTATGGTATGAGGCTTTACATTATTTTCAATAATTTTATTCCAATCCGTATTTGAAAGATTCATAAGCTTGATAATTGCTCCTAGAAGTATAACGTTCATTACCTTGGAATTTCCAAGCTCTGAAGCCTTTCTTGCTGCATCTATTAATATCATATCAGCTTTAGTGGATAATTCATTAATTATTTCATCACTATATTCTTCATTTGCTGCTAATACCGATAGGGGCTTAATCTCGAAGTCATTTACTACTACCTTGCCATCTGGTTTCAAGTATTCAAGATATCTTAAGGCCTCCATCTTTTCAAAGGAAATTAATAAATCCGCATCCCCTCGTTCGATAACCGGAGTATCAACATTTTCACCATATCTTATATGAGATGTTACAGTTCCTCCTCTTTGGCTCATTCCATGTATTTCACTCATCTTGACGTCATATCCTGCTTCCATTAGACCTATGGTCAATAGCTTACTTGCGAGAATAGTTCCCTGTCCACCTACTCCAGATAAAATTATGCTCTTTGTCATTAGATCTCCACCTTTCCAATAGCTAGTGCCGGACAAACCTGAGCACAAACACCACAGCCCACACAAGTATCGATATCAATTCTTGAAATCCCCTCATCCTGGAGGTATTCAATTGATGGACATCCTACATTTGAACACTGCTTGCAGCCAATGCATAGGCTTTCATCAATTTGGTATTTTTCTGTGAATGCACCAGGAAACTCGATTTTATCTTCAGCAGAGAATTTCTTAAGTGCACAAGGCCACCTAGTAATAATTACGGATGGTTCATCTATGGATAAGGCCCAATCAATAGCTTCTCCCATCTTATCTAGCATGTTAGGATCAACCTTCTTAATGTGCTTAATCCCACATGCTTTTACTAGGGCTTCTATGTCAATAGCTTCAGAAAATTCTTCTTCTAGAGTATAGCCTGAGCCAGGATTCTCTTGATGGCCTGTCATACCTGTAATTCTATTATCAAGTATTACATTTATAGTGTTTCCCTTGTTGTATACAGTGCTTAATAATCCATTAATTCCTGTATGGAAAAAAGTTGAGTCTCCTTGAACCGCAACTACTCTCTTTTTATTGTTTTCCTTCATTTGGAATATAGTTTGTGCACCATGAGCTACTCCAAAGGCACTCCCCATATCAAAGGCAACATCCATAGCATCATATGGGTCCCCTACTCCTAAGGTATAGCATCCTATATCTCCAACTATGACTATATCTTTTCTTCTACCTATTTCAAAGAAGAAGCCTCTATGAGGACAGCCTGCACATAATGCAAGTGTTCTTGAAACTGCAAGGGATTTGTCATAATCAATTCTCGGTTTGCAATCCCCGTATATAGAGTTTCTAAGCACATCTGGAGTTAGTTCCCCATAGGTAGGGAATATATCCTTACCATGACATTCGAAGCCCAGCATTCTAACTCTTTCTTCTATTAGAGGGTCATTTTCTTCAATTATATATAACTTTTCAACTTGAGATGCGAATTCCTTTATCTTTCCATCAGGTAGTGGATATGTAAAGCCTAACTTTAGATATGATGCCTTATCTCCAAATACTGCTCTTGCATAGTGATAGCATATGCCAGATGATATTACACCGATTTTATTATCATTCCATTTAATGAAGTTTAAATCAGTTTTATTTGAAAAGTCCTTTAGTTTTTCCAGTCTTTCCTCAACCTTTACCCTCATCTTTGTAGCATATCCTGGAACTACTACGTACTTGGACTTCTCCTTTTTATACTCCTTTAATGGAACCTCTTGTCTATCATTGCATTCAACGATGCTTTTAGAATGGCATACTCTAGTTGTCATTCTAAATAATACTGGAGTATCATATTCCTCACTTATTCTCATTGCCTCTCCAATCATGTCCTTGGATTCCTGGCTATCAGAAGGCTCTAGCATAGGTACCTTACCAAAGGATGCGAAGTGTCTGTTATCCTGCTCATTTTGTGATGAATGCTGTCCAGGTTCATCAGCTGTAATTACAACTAAGCCTCCGTTTACACCTGTATAAGCTACAGTCATAAATGCATCACTTGCTACATTAAGACCTACATGTTTCATGCTGGAAAATGCTCTTGCACCTGCAAGAGAAGCACCTATTGCAGCTTCTAAAGCTACTTTTTCATTAGATGCCCACTCAGCTTTTATTTCATCATATAATGCTGTATTCTCTAGAATCTCTGTACTAGGAGTACCTGGATATGCAGAAGCATATCTAACTCCTGCTTCGTATGCTCCTTGTGCTACTGCTTCATTACCTGTCATTAATTTTTTCACATTTCTACCCCTTTATATATAAATTCATACATATGCAAATACAACTAATTAAGCAGCTACGTTAGCCAAATCAAAGATTTGGACTTCGCTGCATCTGACCTACCATCGGTTTATGGAAAAACACCATAAACCGGGTTAGGTCATTACGCAGCTTCGTTTGCCAAATCAAAGATTTGGACTTCGCTGCATCTGACCTACCATCGGTTTATGGAAA